>WJIL01000096.1 GCA_014730275.1 Candidatus Lokiarchaeota archaeon
CTTCAAACCCGGCATCGTCAAGCATCTGATTACCAAGTTCGACGTTGGCCTCGTAGTAGTGGTATGTCAACTCATCTTCAACAGAGAATGGGTTAACTTGCGGTACACAGCTGTCCTGTGGATAGGACAGACCATCCCAAACGTCGTCAGAAATGGCTTGCTTGTCTACTGCGAAAGCAAGAGCCCTTCTGAACACGGTCAGGTTCTGTGGATACGCATCATCTCTGCAGTTGATGGTTACATACCCGTATCCGTTTCTGAGATTATCCGCTGTCTCGATGTTGTCTGCCTCTTCAAGTTCCTGCAAAAAGCTTGGGTCGACCATGTCACCGATCAAGTCGATTTCACCATCTTGCAGAGCGAGAACAGCCTGGTCTTCCTGCGAAATCACATCGTAGACGACCTTGTCTACATAGGGGCCAGTCTTGATATCGTCCACGTATTGTGCTTGCGTGAACAATGGTGAGACGGCCATAAATGTGAACGCAGTAACCAAGAGAACAGCGAGTATTCTCTTTGAACGACTGCTAAACATTATATCTCTCTATCTCCTTTTCCGAGTCGAATCGGATAGTTGTGGCTAGTCAATATGCAATAAAAGGGTTATGTTGGGAGTTGACACACAAAGAAAAATGCCGTGCTGCAGCTCGACATATGCCGTTACTGGAATAATGAATGGGATATCAAGAGAAAGATGAGGTATGCCCTAATGCTATGAGCATCCTCATACTGGTTACATCGCTTAACTGTATTTGATTCGGGGATCTAGTACACCATAGAGTAAGTCTGCAATGAAATTTGCTAGAATGGCTGTGATAGCGATAATCATGAAAATGGCCTGTACAACAGGATAGTCCAGAATAACCAAGCTCTTGTAGATATAACTACCCAGTCCGTACCAATTGAACACAGTTTCTGTCAAGGTGGCTCCATTGATGAGAAAACCAAAGGTCATGGCTATGACCGTAACCATTGGCAACATAGCATTTTTGAGCCCATGTTTGTACAGAACTTGGTTTTCATTCAAACCTTTGGCATGAGCAGTCAATATGTAGTCCTCTGTCATCACATCAATCAGGTTGTTCCGCATGTAAAGGAAATAGCCGCCATAGCCGCCAACTCCTAATGCAATAACAGGTAGTATCAGATGGCGAAGGATATCGGCTGCGACCATTAGGGCCCCAAATGGACTCTCCTTTGCAGCCACCCAGACATTATAGTCAATTGATCCCTTCAACGGAAATTCGACTAATCCACCGGTCATATTTGGCAAGTAATAGGAGAATACCATAATCAGCATCATTCCAAACCAGAAGATAGGCAGCGAAGAAAGCAACAATGCAGAAGTTACTGCGCTAATATCCTTCTTCGAGCCTGGATTTGCAGCCACCTTGACGCCTGTCCAGATTCCAAGGGTGATGGAGACAATCGATGCTGTACCCATCAAGAGTAGGGTATTCGGAAGTCTCGCCATGATCTCGTCAATCACTGGCTTCTGAGTGACAAAAGAAATGCCGAAGTCGCCCGTAAACATGTTAACGAGATACCGCCAGAACATATAGATCCAATCAAAAATGTCAGGATCAGGAACAAGGCCGAATCTCATGTATAACTCTTCAAGAGCCCCTTGCGTAAGGTTGCGCCGTAGATCCTCGTTTATCATAAGATCCACGGGGCTTACATTCAGAACCAACGTTGGAAGTCTGAATAGGAAAAAATTGAAACAAACAATGACAACTATAAGCAGAAGCATGTAAATAATCCGTCTAATAACATATTCACGCAATCCCATTTCTAAACCTCGTTCGAATATTGATTAGCTGCATCCGATATCAGCGGCTAAGCTAACCAATTAATGAGTTGTTTATTGATTATAATAAGCCTCAAGTTGTCCGCTGCTGAGTTTAAAGAACTTATATCATCAAATCATTGAATTTGTGGGATAAGAAAGGAAACTTAGCCAATAATTATCATTTCCAAAATCAGTCTCGAATTTTGGTTGTATTCCCAAATTCACAAATTGATCGAAATGAGTTCTGTGTGAGCTGGTTAGTATTTGAAGAAATCTAAGAAAAGACAATCAAAAAAAAGAAAAATAGGAGCGCCTCGGTATCCGAGGCATTCTCCTCATCCATTTATCAACTACGTATACTTGATTCTCGGGTCTAGTACACCATAGAGTAGGTCTGCAACGAAGTTGGCCAGAATCGCCGTGATAGCGATGATCATGAAAATGGCCTGTACAACAGGATAGTCCAAGATGATTAAGCTGCTGTAGATATACCGTCCCAGCCCATACCAATTGAACACCGTTTCCGTCAAAGTAGCTCCATTGATGAGGAAACCAAATGTCATGGCGATGATGGTAACCATCGGTAACATGGCATTCTTGAGGCCATGCTTGTATAGAACTTGATTCTCATTCAGACCCTTAGCACGCGCTGTCAGGATATAGTCCTCTGTCATGACATCGATTAGATTGTTCCGCATGTAGAGGAAGTATCCACCATAGCCGCCAACACCCAACGCAATAACAGGTAAAATAAGGTGTCGTAAAATATCCGCTGCAACCATAAGAGCTCCAAAGGGGCTCTCCTTTGCAGCCACCCAAACGGCGTAGTCAATCGTTCCTTTCAACGGAAATTCGATTAGTCCACCCGTCATGTTGGGCAAATAGTAGGCAAATATCATGAGCAGCATCATACCAAACCAGAAAATTGGTAACGAGTATATGAACAACGCCACAGTTACTGCGCCAACGTCCTTCTTGGAACCAGGATCAGAAGCGACTCTTACTCCTGTCCAAATGCCCAATACAATGGAGACGATTGAAGCTGTACCCATCAAGAGAAGTGTATTTGGAAGTCTCGCCATAATCTCCTTCATCACTTTCGTCTGTGTGACGAACGAAATGCCGAAATTCCCTGTAAACATATTGACGAGATATCGCCAGAACATGTAAATCCAGTCAAAGATGTCCGGATCTGGAACTAGGCCAAATCGCATATACAACTCTTCAAGCGCTTTCTGTGTAAGGTTGCGTCGTAACTCGTCGCTTATCATGAGGTCTACCGGGCTCACGTTCAGAACCAAAGTTGGAAGTCTGAATAGGAAGAAGTTGAAACAAACAACGGCAACTACAAGCAGGAACATGTAAATGGCCCGTCTTATAACGTATTCACGCAATCCCATTTCTAGTTCTCCTTGAATTGTTGATTTGCCATACCTAGCATTGCTAGGTAGAGCATTCAATTATGGAGAGACATACTGACGGTAATAAAGCTGGCGTTGTACGCTAAGATATCGTATTGAAAATCAGTTTCCCAGAAATTAGGTGCAAAAAAAAAGAAGCGAAGAAATGGCACGATCCAAAAGATGGACCTGTGCCATTCTCCTGATACTATCGTTCTCTCAATTTTGGATTGAGTATCTGATCCAGTGTGTGACCAACGAAAGTGAATGCCAAGGACAGGGTAGTAATGGTCACACCAGGGAATATCACAAGCCACCAAGCGCCATTTGCGAAAGCTCCTGAAGCTTGGGCATCTGCAAGCATACGACCCCAGCTGGGAAGTTGGGGATCGGTAAGACCAAGGAAAGCAAGCCCAGACTCAGACAGGATAGCTCCAACTACACCAAGTGTAATATTCGCAAAGAGAATCGGGGTGACGTTCGGTAGGATGTGGCGGAACATAATGTACGTGTCGGACGCACCAATAGCACGGGCGGATTCAACATATGCTTTGTTCTTCTCCGCCAGAACCTGAGAGCGAATCAGCCGAGATGTTCCGGTCCACCCGAGTATTGCAATTACAACAATGATATTCTCCACGCTTCTACCGAGGAAAGCTGCAAGAACCATCATCAAAGGTAGACTCGGAATCACCAGCAAGAAGTCGACAACTCTCATCAACGCCTCATCAACTTTCCCACCGAAATACCCTGCAGTAAGACCCACTATCACACCAACAGCAGTAGAAAGCGCCGTGGCCATAACACCAACAATTAGAGAGACTCGGGAACCGAAAACGAGCTGGCTCCATGCGTCTGCACCCTTGTCAGTAGATCCCAAGATTCCGAAGTAGTCACCATATACTTGCATACTAAGCCTCGTAACTGTGACGTTAACAGCACCAGTCCAATCCTCCTGAGGTGACATACCACCATATGACAGGAATTTTTCGCTTGGTGAAAGAACACAGGCAACTTTCAATTCATCATTTGGGTCCTCTTGGCTGCCGTCTTCCTCAACCATCCCTTCCCAGCCTTCAAGAACATCCCAGTAGCTCAAGTCGATTCTCCTGCTCTGGAGATTTGGGTTGTATGGGGGATAGGATTCGTAGACTCGCCACCAGTTATCAGAACTATCTACCAGATAGAGAAAGACTTTGAACATCAATCCACCCTCTTCTTGACTCGCAAAATCTCCCGAAAGTTCAGTGGCGTAGTCAAATGTCATGTTGACATCACCGGGCAGATTCTCAAATGGCCAATCCAAGCTCTGAGTGAAATAGACATAGTCGTTACACGCAGGTCCATTTTCTGTATTCCGGGGTAGAGGCTCAGGCCAACTCATATTTCCAGGCGTATGTTCCCATATCATTTCGACCTTAGATTTATTGGCACCCGAAGCGGCTCGATGATCATACGAAAACTCATCGGTATTGGTTCCTTCCACAGTAAATGCTGGCTCCTCGTACAGATATTGATCTGGCATATACTCATCTGTTACTACACCTTCAGGGTCAAATACAGATACCCATGAAGGAGCTCTGAAAGTTGGTGCTACCTTGTTGTTAGTCTTCGGATCATGTGTAGCGAGTGCGGGCGCGAAAACCGCCATACCAACATAGAACAACAGAATAACGATGCCGACGAATCCTATTTTGTGTCGCCGGAACTCTTTCCAGAAACCCATAAACGAGACATACCAGCCTGAATCCTTCCAACTGGCTTTGTTTTTTTCTGAAATAATTGTGACCTCCTTTGTTCAGGCGCAACAAAGAAACTCGATACCATACTAATTCAAACACTCGAGTTGCTCAGTGTACCTGACTGGTAATGATACTCACGAACAATCGCGGGGAGTGTGCCCTAAAAAAAGATTCTGTCTACGTAGAATCTATTTGCAGGATGTAGAAAAAACCTAGATTGCCTACGCCATCAGATTATGTTGAAGGGTATAGGCTAGAATTCCTCTTCCTCCGAATTCCTGCTCTCGTCTCCTACGAGTTCAACAAAGGGGTCATCCAACTCTTCCTCAGCAATTTTTTTCTCTCGTTCCTCTCGTGCCTTGATAATATCCTTCGTTCTTCTTGAGGAGGCCCAAAGGTCTGCAAAGACCATACCGACCAAGAATATAGTCAATGTTCCAGTAAAGGCGAGGATGATGCCAATGAATCTGAGAGCAGGGTGAAGATTCGCAAAAAGGAACCCCGCTAGTATCAAAATTACAGGAATTAGCAGAATCCGCTTGCGTGGTTCCTCTCTTGACTTCGGAAAAGATCGTATCTTCATCTCTGGTATTTGCTGTTCGTTTCTAGCCTTTTACGATTTTCGGCTAACGCCCTGAAGCATCTCTTTTCCAGTTTTGGGAATTTAGAATTGTGTTTTGAGTAAGGAATAGATTCC
Organism: Candidatus Lokiarchaeota archaeon; assembly: GCA_014730275.1. Lineage (NCBI taxonomy): Archaea > Promethearchaeati > Promethearchaeota > Promethearchaeota archaeon. The sequence goes on from WJIL01000096.1 coordinate 5,632, forward strand.
TCCTTCCTTGGTTGCTGGCAAAGGAAAATGCGAAAGCAGTCAAAAAATCTTCGAACCATAAAGAATAAGTAAAGCACGAACTTTGGGTCGAAGTGTTGATTACACTCTATGCTTCAAGAAGAAGGTATTTAAGAAAATACCAAGGTCCCCCCAATCGATACGCATAGGGATGTTCCGCCGGAGTGCGACAAAATGACCTTACTTGACGTTCGTAACCTGCGCATGTATTACCAGACTCAAACTGGCTTGGTAAAAGCCGTTGACAATGTTTCGATGGAATTAGATTCTGGCGAGTCCTTGGGACTTGCAGGAGAAAGCGGCTGTGGTAAGAGCAGCCTAGCATATTCCATTATGCAACTTCTTCCGCCAGCAGCCAATATCGTCGGAGGAAATGTATACTTCAAGGGTACTGATTTACTCAGAAAGTCGGCACGAGAAATGAGGGATATCCGTTGGAAGAATGTAGCAATTGTATTCCAAGGAGCCATGAATGCCCTCAATCCAGTGTTCGAGATTGGTGAGCAGATAGCCGAAGCAATTCTAATGCACGAAAACGTGACTGAGGAAGAAGCCCTTGATCGGTGTGCTAAGCTCTTTGAAATGGTTGGCCTTGATCCTGGCAGAATCCATAACTATCCACACGAATTTTCGGGAGGGATGAGGCAGAGAGCGATGATTGCTATGGCGTTAGCGTGTAACCCCGACTTAGTTATCGCTGACGAGCCGACAACTGCTCTCGACGTTACAATCCAAGCCCAAATTCTGAAGCTCATGCAGAAACTGCAAAAGGACCTTGGTCTCTCACTCATCCTTATCACTCACGACCTCAGCGTCATTGCAGAAACTTGTGACAAAACAGCAATCATGTACGCGGGGAGAATAGCGGAGCTAGCAGATGTTGTGTCCGTTTACAAGGATCCTATTCATCCATACACAACCGGCTTGGTTGGAGCCATTCCAAGCATGGTCAAAGCGGAAAGGAAGAAGCTTACTTCAATTCCCGGAATTCCACCAGACCTTGTTAATCCACCAACTGGTTGTAGGTTCCACCCGCGTTGTCCATATGCTCAGGATATATGCACACGAGAAGAACCTGGTTTCGATGAAATAGAACCAGGTAGATTTGTGCATTGTCACTTCGCTGAGCAGCTCAAAGGTGAACTGAAACTGGATCTAGAATAAGGAGGGCTGAATAATGTCTATTGAACAAGTAGAAACACAATTGGAAACCGACGAAATAAAGAAAGGTGAACCATTGATTCAAATCCGCAATATGAAAAAATGGTTCCCTGTCAACACAGGCTTTCTTTCCTCACTACTCTATAAGCAAGAGCTCTACGTCAAAGCTGTAGATGGTGTCACTTTTGACATCAAAAAAGGAGAAGTCCTTGTTCTTGCAGGAGAGTCCGGCTGTGGAAAAACCACTGCGGGTAGAACGATACTCCATCTTGACGAACCCACTGACGGTGAAATCATCTACGCGGGTCAAAGACTCTCTGGTCTCGATCGGAACGAAATGAAGGAACTACGCAAGAGAATGCAAATTACGTTCCAAGATCCATACGAGAGCCTTAACCCAAAGCAAAATGTGTATGGCATAGTAAAGGAACCACTTGAAGTACATAATTTGCCTCTAACACCTAGTCAAAAGAGGCAGCGAGTACTGGACGCTCTTGAAAGCGTAGCCATGACTCCCGCTACAGACTTCATTGACAGGTTCCCACACGAGCTTTCGGGAGGACAGCGTCAGCGTGTCTCAGTTGCAAGAGCACTTATTCTGCATCCAGATTTCATGGTTGCAGACGAACCAGTATCAATGCTTGACGTGTCTATTCGTGCAGAGATTCTCAATCTGTTACTGAATCTCAGAGAGGAAATGGGCCTGACATACCTGTTTATCACCCACGACCTTGCTGTTGCAACATACATCGCTGATAGGATTGCAATCATGTATCTCGGAAAAATTATGGAGATAGGACCTGCTCATGATGTTGCCTTTGAGCCAATGCATCCATACACCAAGGCGCTCATTTCTGCAGTTCCAACAGGAGATCCAACAGTCAAGAAGCGAGTAGAATCTCTCAAGGGAGAACCACCAAGCCCAATCAATGTTCCCTCGGGATGCAGATTCCATCCAAGATGTCCTTATGCTGAAGAAATCTGCACGAAAGAGGTTCCTGAAGAGAGAGAAATGGGCGAGGACCACTACGTCGCCTGCCACTTTGCAGGAGATCTTTGGTAGATAAGCAACCCCGCAATCAACTGACAGCAGAAACCAATCGAGCTATCCGTGGTAGCGAGGGGTGGAGGGAGAGTTTTGTCAGTGTCAGATAATTTGAATCGAGAAACCATTCTCCGAGCCATCAAGAAATGTCTTTCTGACAGTTATGGTCATTTTCAAGAGGCAATGGATATCCTTGATGAGATTGGGAGAGGGTCACTTGGCGCCAGCGTAACACCCCTTGTTGGCGGCTATGCCATGAAGGATCCAAAGGAAATCTACAGGAAGGCCCTCATAGAAGTTGACGCTGGAGAGAAGGCTCTCCGTCCACTTTCAAAACGCTTTCAAGAAGGAATTGTGAATTCCAGTCACTTCGATGATGATGAAGCACTAGTCTTGCTCAAGGATATTGTAGAGTATGATTATGATCTTCTCGTGGACAAACTTGCAAATCGACGAAGTCGAGAAAGCGTCTGGTACAAACTTGATGAGATGAGTAAGAAAATACGCAAGGTCTTTGGACAGGTTAGTGGTTCCTAGTAGCCTTATGGTATCAGAAAACCCACTGCTTTTGCGCAAAACCCATTCGAATATTGGTAATTTACCGAAAGAGGATTCGACGATTCACTTTATCAATGCCAAAGCTATAATAAGGATAATCACCGGGGCTTTTTAGTAACAAGAAGCATCTTACTATGAAATGATATATGCTGATAGAACTGCTCACGCTTGGTTGTCACAAGAACAGCAATGAATACGCATCATCGATGCATGGACGTGGAAATGGATGTTTGCATATGAACTCGCAACACACCCAGTAGTCTCGGGTCTATTACTCATGGGCTTGATTGGTCTACTGAGTTACAAGTTGGGTTTTGTTGACGTATCAGGATTAATCAGTGCTTTCGTTGTTGGATTCACTGTATGGTATACAGGAGGTCCGGCTGCTTTCAGCATACTACTGTTCTTCTTTATCAGCGCTGGCCTGGCAACCAAGTTTAAGTATAAGGCAAAAGCCGAGAAAGGAGTCGCTCAAGAATCGAAAGGGAAACGGTCTTACAGGAATGTCCTAGCAAGCGGTATCATTCCAATGTTCTTCTCAATCGGCATGTACCTTTCACCTCTTTTTGGAGTTAATCCCTATTGGATGCTTGGCGGGTTTGTAGGTGCTGTTGGGACAACTTCAGCCGATACACTCGCGAGCGAAATAGGCGTTTTCAGTAAGCGCAAGCCGAGACTTATTACAAATCTGAGACGTAAGGTTCCCAGTGGAACAATCGGAGCTGTCTCTCTGCTTGGAGAGGCGGTAGCAGCTTTATCCGGTCTAGCCATTGGTATCATAGTTGCTCTTTTTGCCTTCATCACTCCAGGTTCAGTACCGATTGCAGGTACCTTCGAACTGGTTATGATTATCCCACTTTCAATCCTTACTGCCTTCATCGGGTGTAATCTCGATAGCTTCATTGGAGCCGTTGTACAAGACAAGTACGTTTGTGAAATATGCGGCGCAATAACCGACCGGGAGTTCCACTGCGATTATGAGACCAAGCACATCGGAGGGCACAAACAGTTCACCAATGTTCATGTCAACCTCGGCTCATCAGGTATGGGTGCAACACTTGGCATCGTACTCGGCGCTGGACTGTTCATATGGATCCTTGGTGGACTCTTCTTCTGGATTCTGGCTTCTTCGAGTAACTAGGTGGCATCAGCTCCACGATAGTATAGACATCGAGGCCTGTTTTGTGGAATTAATCAATCACAGTTTGCACAAAGCTTAACGGGGATACACGCCTAAGACGGTAGTACGTCATCACCAGTGATGGATACTAGAAGGACTACCCAATGGCAGACACGAAAACCTACGAATGGGCGCTCACAGGTATTTTCGCATCTTTTCATCTTGTTCTATCTATGGTTCCTCTTTATCTCCTGGGAATGGGTGGCGGCTTCATTTCATGGGGGCTTATCTCTGCACTAATTGTAGGCTTTCTGCTCGGTCCGTTCTATGGACTCATCTCCGTTGCAATCGGGTCGATTCTCGGTACCGTTTTCTTCAACATCGGTGGAATTCTGGGACCAATAATCCCAGTTTTTGCACCCATGACAAGCGCCCTCGTATCAGGATGCATCCGTTTCAAGAGGTATCGTGTTATACCGCCTGTATTTCTTCTTGGCATAGTTGTTTATCTAGCTGGTCCGATAGGTCTCATTACAATACCGTATCTCTGGTTGCATCTTATTGCTGCGCTTTTGTCGTTTTCATTATTGATACCCATCGTGAAACGACGCTTGGATAAGCTCCTTCAGGCATCTGACAAAAGCCCTGAACCAACATCATCTGTCTTTGTGTGGTTAACTGGCTTCTTCGCATTGATGGCAGACCACCTAATTGGAGCTACTATGTCTCAATACTACTTCTTCTACGTTCTTGGCTTTGAGGCAAACGCTCTTGCAGCCTCATACTTGGCCACAGTCTTTGTGTATCCAATCGAAAGAATCCTAGCGTCCATCATCATTGGATTCATCCTTGTTCTCCTTACAGTTGCTATTTCACACGGAGATATTCCGCTCCCAGAAAGCCCAGATGCAGAGGCTGTTTGAACGAAGGTTCTTATACACAAATCTACAGTAATTGCTCGGAGGAGCTGTTTTTCAGCGAATTCAAACAAAAGGAGTACGAAACATATTGCAAGCAATTAACATGTTTTTTCTTACGTTAACACTCATAGTCGGAGTATTCTTTCTCTTGATGTTCGTAGCTAGCGGCATCAAAGTGCTCAAGGAGTGGGAACGTGTGGCCGTTCTTCGGCTTGGGAAGTTCAGGCATATTCGGGGTCCAGGTGTTATCTGGGTCACTCCGTTCATTGACAAGGTTGCCATGAAGGTCTCACTTCGTCTGCAGACCTATGCGTTCAAAACTGAACGATCTTTGACCAAGGACAACGTACCCGTCGTAGTTGACGCGGTCATGTATTTCCGGGTCATCGATGTCGAGAAAGCCATTCTCAGCGTCGAGCGGTACACTGTAGCTGTTGAACTCGCAGCACAGACAACACTCAGAGAAACTACTGGTAAAGTCACCCTAGATGAACTGCTATCAGAGAGGGATGCTATCGCATCACACTTACAGGAGTTAATCGATGAGAAAACCGAACACTGGGGTGTCAAAACCTCCGCTATTGAAATCAGGGACGTCGTTATACCCTCACAGCTGCAGGACGCCATGAGCAGAGAAGCTCAGGCCGAGAGAGAACGCCGTGCCAGGAAGACTCTGGCTCAGGCTGAACTCGAAGCGTCCAAGGCCATGGAAGAAGCTGCTGAAGTATACCGCGATTCCAAATATGGCTTTGTCCTCCGCACGTGGAATATCATGCAGGAAATAAGTAAGAACGCTAACCTCATCATCATGGTCCCGACAAACATTCCTGAAGTGGGAACAGCTGCAGCGACATCGGTTGCGATGCAAGCTGGGACGGGTGGGTTGAAGGTGCCAAAGGACAAGGGTACCGTGGAGTAGAAGCGAGGTAAAGGTGAGAGAATACAATGGAAGCCTGGATAAAGATTTTCATCGTGCTGATTCTCTTTTCAGCACTGAGTGTGGTCATCAACTACATGTTCTATGATCCGTTTCTGGGACTTATCTTGCTGGGCGTTTTGTTGACGCTTTTGATACTGTCCCTAGAACCGGCCACTGGGAAGGCCATGGCACAGGTAGTAGTGCCACTTACAATCATCCTGTTCGTCTTCCAAGTTCTGCTCACTCCGGGTTACGATTTCAGTTTGTGGACGCTCGTTGTCATTGGAGCGATCATGTACCTGATGTTTGCCATGTTCACTGGTGGTGGGGGTTTCATCGAAGGTGGGTTCATAGATGCGAAAGTAACACTGAAGCTTTTCCCGATTTTTGGTGTTGCCATCTTCCTGTCTATGCTCGCCGACCCATCCTACCGAACCACGGTTTATATTATGGCAGGCACAATACTTGGGCTGATGGCACTCTACTTCGTGTTCCTCCGTGGATACGAAGACTGGCCTGAAGTCGAGTATACTGGACCAAAAATGGCCACAGCAATCACGGATATAGATCCTGAGGGCAAGGTCAAAAGCGGTGCTGAAATCTGGTGGGCGAAAACTCGTGGTCCTGCCATAGAGGAAGGCGAAGAAGTAGTGGTCCGGGGTGTCATGGGACTGACTATGATAGTTTCAAAGGCTGAAGACGTTTCAAGGCCAACCCCAGAACCTATAGAGTAGTTCAATCCAGAGGCGGGTTTATCCCGCCTGTTTCATCTTTTTTCTGTTTGAAATTCAACAATAACCACGCGACAGCTAAACCGACTAGAAATGCCGGAATAGTGGTAATACCCCATTCGATCTGAAACAATGCGGGGTTTTCGACCGGCTCCGTTGGGAAAACTGGGAATGCAACATAGGCAATAATATTCCATGCAAAATGAAACCCAATAGGAGCCCATAATTTTCTTCCAGAGAGGAAATACATGAGACTCAGCACAATGCCGCCAAGAAACAGATTGAAGCTAAACAACAAGATAAGATGCAAGGGAACAACACCTAGTGGAACCCACCAGCTGTAATGAAGCAGAGAAAAGACAATTGAACTCAAGATGATTCCAAATGGTTTCCCCAAAACAAGCTTGGAAGAACGTGTCAATAGGTAGCCACGATATGCGAGTTCTTCTACATAGGAAACCAGTACTGTAACGATAGCATTTCCAAGTACCAGACCTGGCGTGATTTCTGCTATTGGCCTCAATTGACCATCAAATACAAGAGCCAGAAAGACTACCATACCTGAGCCTGCAATTCCCGCGACAAGACCAATTATCAAATCAAGAACAGTGTGCTCATGAATGTCGCCACCCAGCTCAGCTATGGATGTATTACCCTCCCATCGCAAGAAAATAATAACCGCGGCGTACATCAAGGGATAAACAAGTAAGGAAAGCAGCGATGCAACCATCAAACCAATATCGGGTTCAGCAATAAACCGTTTAGCGGCATTTGGCAGTTCTATAAGAAGGTACATGATAACAATGAACAGGACGACGTGTAGAATTCTCCGTAGTACATTTCGTTTCAAAGCGAGACCCGATGACAAGAATGCAAGGCTATGCTAAATCTGTTTTCCAAAGCTGTTCCTACTGGAGTGATAGCCCACAAAAGCTGAGCGTACAAGAACTACCTTTATCAGGAATCGTTGGAACCATGATGAACATACAACTCAATAACACACAGAATATAGTCATAAAGGTCCGATACAAACATAAGGCCGAGCCATAAGACCACAATAAGGAGTTGCGGATTGCTGTTGAAAGCCCGAGGTGAGAGGAACCTTGAATACAAGAAGCCTTCTACTAGAATTCAAGATTGAAGAAGTCGGAAGGCAAGCACGTGAAGATGCTTCTGTCAGAAAGGATCTTTTGCGCGCATTCGAAGATTCATCTGAAATCGTGAGGGAACGGGCATTACTTGCAGCTATCGAACTGACTGATCCCTATATAGTAGAAGAAGCCAAGAAGCTTCTTGATGATGAGAATGAGGATGTCAGAATAGCAGCAGCTCAGGTTCTAGCCTGGTATCATCAGCCCCGGACCATTCCTGATATGCTTGAAGGGTTAAAGGATTCCAGCACGTGGGTTCGTTCTCACTGTGCAAAAGGCCTTTCGAAATTGATTCATGGTCCAATTTGGGCTCGAGTTGACGAAGAGAAAGTAGATACGATGTTGTCTGATTTCCCAAACATGAGTGAAGAAGAAATCAGGATGTTTCTAAGGGAGATTGAACTTACCTCTCAGGCAATCGACGACTACTTCAGATTGCGAGAGGAAGATTTCGACGTCGAGATTGATTTGAGCTCATTTGTTGACGAACTTGAAGGAAAACCGATTATTTTGGAAGGAGTCTCTGATGTTGAAGCAGAGATTGAAGCCAAAGGCCTTGCACCGGCAGAGACAAGAGAAGGTATACCCAAAGAAGTCGCAAAGATAATCGACGAACTACCACCTGATGTGCGAGAATCACTGCCTATCGAGGACTTGAGAAGGCTTACACCTGAAACCGCTAGAGAGTTGGTTGACTCTCTTAAACCAGATACACCTCCAGAAGAAGAACTGGAAAGCGAAGCAAAGCCAAGCCTTGACGATATTCAAGGTGTTGGACCAAAGCTCAGCGCCAGCATCCGAGATGCAGGATATGATTCGGTTGAGGCACTTGCCCAAGCAGATCCAAAGGAACTATCCGAGAAAGTCAATGGCATAAGTGAAGAAAGCGCTAAAGATATGATTTCAGCCTCGAAATCAATGCTTCCACCTCCAAGGAAGAAGAAAGTCCGACGCGTTAGAAAAGTGAAGAAAGTTCGGAAGAAGGATAAACGAGAAGAACTGCTTGACCGTATCCCTGAAGAAGTCCTAGATGCCATGGCACCTGAGGAGCTGGAGAATCTTTCAATTGATGAATTGGAGGCCATTGCACTTTCAACCTCGGGGATCACTGAAGAACCAACCGAAGCCACTGTGGAGGAAAAAACTCCAGCAGAGGAACAAGAAGGCGATTCTCGGCTTAAGGAATTGACCGAAAAGTACGGAAAGGAGAAGGGGCAGCTACTAGCACTTATCCCACCTGAAATGCTTTCAGATATTCCTGATGAGCAAATAGAGGAGATGGATCTTGAGACAATTAGAAGTCTTACGCAGGCACTATGAATCATAGAAGAAACCGGATTACATGAAATGAGAGAAGTGCAGCGGAACAATACTATTTTAGGTCTATATGTCATACTCCCCGAGTGAAACTGAGTGTTTTCGAACACGTTAGTGGAATGAGCGAGTTGACGTTATAAATGAACGAAAGCGAAACCCAAATTGCTATCGAGTTTGAAAACGGGACAATCCTCAATGGCGTAATTGATAGGGTGAAAGCGCCGCTAATCACAGAAGAAATTGTAGCGAGGTTGCCAATCCAAACCAGAGCCGCAATGATGCGAGGGGAGATGCGAATCAGTCTAGAGATTGGGAAAGGTAACGTAAAACCCACAAAGGAGGTAAACAGAGGAGATATCGCGTATATGCCCTTGGGGGATTCGCTAGTAATCTACCTGAAGGATTCTAAGACATTCAGTAAGGTAAACATCATCGGTAGCATTGAAGCAAGCAACCACGAGACATTAGATAAACTGAAGGATGTTAGAAGGGGAAGCCAAGTTATACTGAGAGTTCCTTCCTAAAGCCGTTGGATATTTCGAAGAATTGCTTCGTTTTGGTCAACCTCTTTCTCCGTAGGATCTACAACAAGCCCAGATTCTTTGCATTCAATCACAACTTCCATCCCAGAGTCCTTTACAGCCTTGAACCCACTATTCGATAGGGGCCTAACTCTGAGCTGTGTGGTATCGAATTCTATACGGTTTTGAGCCTGCTGAATCTCAGTATCCCTTCGGATCTTAGATTTTGCAATACGAAGCTGTTGTTTAAGCTGAGCAACCTCAACTTGAAGCTCTTTCTTTTGCGCTACTACGTTCTCCAGTTCCTCTTTTGTTGCATCAAATTTCTCCTTTGCAACGTACCGCTCTGATTCATCAACCCAAGTTATCGTAGTTCCATCAAAACGACGATTGGTTTCAACTTTGCCCATCGCTTTCAAAATAGCAAGAACATCATATATTCTCCTCTTTGGAGTCTCCAACCGTTCAGCAAGACGATCACTACGTATACCATCTTCGCCTTCGTCTTTTATCACGTCAATGCTGCGTTCAGCGATTTCCACTAGTTTCACATATCCACCCCAAGCGCGGACAGAGTATTACCTAAGCAATATCTCTCGTATTATCTCCCAGCCGCATATTTAATGGTTTGTATTGTTATTCCGATTTTTCGAGCCTGTAAATGCTTGTTCGATAAAAGCAGTAGTTAGCTACTCTTTCAAAAAATCGAAAGGTGATCCTGTAAATACCTCAAAAAACCAGTCTTTGCTGTATCGAAGATTATTAATGGTAGCCCGAACTTCTAACAAGTGAAGTTTTCCACACCCGTTTTATGGTGGTTCCAATGAGTGAAAAAGAAAAAATCAAAGTAATCATTATGGGTGCGGCTGGACGCGATTTTCATAATTTCAATAGCCACTTTAGAGGCAACACAAATTATGAAGTAGTCGCTTTCACTGCACAGCAGATTCCTGGAATTGGAGATAGGAAATACCCGCCCGAGCTTTCAGGCGATTTATACCCTGATGGCATTGAGATTTATCCGGAAGAGAAGTTGCCTGAGCTGGTTGAGAAATTCGATGTTGATCAATGTATTCTATCATACAGTGATCTTTCGTACGATTATGTAGGTCACAAGATTGCTTGGGTAAATTCTCTTGGTCCAGATATACGTTTCATGGGCCCAGATCTCACAATGTATGAGAGTGAGAAGCCAGTGGTAGCAGTTTGTGCTGTTAGAACTGGATGTGGCAAGAGTCAGACGTCGCGACGGGTTAATCAGATATTCGTAGATATGGGATTGACTCCTATCAACATCCGTCACCCCATGCCATACGATCCTGATTTGACCATGCAGATTGCCCAGAGATATGAGAAGCTCGAGGACATGGACAAGTATCGGTGTACGATTGAAGAGCGAGAAGAATACGAACCAATGATCAATATGGGCGTCACTCTTTATGCAGGTGTTGACTATGAGAAAATCATTCGGCAGGCAGAGGATGAAGATCCAGATGTCATTACCTGGGATGGTGGCAACAACGACTTTCCGTTCTACAAACCTGACCTGCTCATCGTCCTAACAGACCCACACAGAGCAGGCCATGAAATCTCTTACTACCCAGGAGAAACCAACCTCCAGATGGCTGATGTTGTTATCATTAACAAGGTCGAGACTGCAGACTATGACGATGTTCAGACGGTTAGAAAGAATATCAGAGAAGTGAACCCTGAAGCCACGATAATCGAGGCTGCATCACCAATATCTGTTGAAGAGCCTGACAAAATCAAGGGTAAAAGAGTCATCGTCGTGGAAGACGGCCCCACAGTCACACACGGCAACATGCCTTACGGTGCAGGTTATGTAGCAGCCCAGAGATTCGGAGCAGAGATAGTCGATCCAAGACCATTTGCAGTCGGGAGTATCCAAGATACTTTCGAGAAGTACACTCATCTTGAGAACGTCCTGCCAGCAATGGGTTATGGCGAGGAACAGATGAAGGAACTACAGAAGACTATCGAAAAGGCTGATGTTGACGCTGTTGTCGTAGGTACACCTATCGACCTAGCGAGACTCATTGACATCGGTAAGCCTAACACACGGGTCAAGTATGATCTTCAAGAAATAGGCAAGCCGGACCTCGAAGACATACTCGGGGAATTCGTCAAAGAGCAAGGCATTAAGTAGAGTACGGCCCAGCAGACATGGGGGCAGGGAAATCCTGTCCTCTTGTTCCTTCTATCTTTTTCTTTTGTATCTTTCAATCAGTCTGGACAAACATCCTTTTAACAAAAGATTTTCACAGCACAATAAAGTTTGAGGGCATCATCATAATGACTGAAATTCCGCTCGCTGATACAGAAATCGCAAGTGATGACGAAGAACGCCCACTTGGAGTGATGATTCTATCAGTTTTACAGATAATTGGTGGATTCGTTGTTCTGGGCATGGGTGGATTAATTTTCGCAGTCGCATACAGCTTCTATGGCTTAATTGGCATTGGTCTCATCATTATGGGGCTCATAACCTGTTATGTTGGCTATGGTCTATGGAGTATGCAATCATGGGCATGGAAATGGGCAATGGTTGTGAACGGCATCAGTATAGTCCTCTATTTGGTTACGATGGTTTGGCCGGGACTCATTCTTCCAATCATCATTGTCATATACTTGAATCAGGGACATGTTAAACGTCGCTTCAGCTAGTCATGGCACAAGAGAGTATCTTGCCAAAATGATAAGAAAGAACAACCTAGGCACGATACACTTTTAGAGGAGAATTCTATCAGTCTTAGTAAATTGGATGAGGTAACAAACTATGTCAGAGATACCGATGGCAGATCAGCAGGTATCTGTTGGAGGCCAGGAACGCCCACTTGGAATAGCGATACTGGCAATTCTACAGATACTCGGTGCAATATTTGTACTCGTTGCAGGTGTGGGAATGATAGCTCTGGGAGCGTTCTCACCGTTCCTAGCAATTCTAGGCGGGATTATGTTGCTCTTTGGTTTCATTTCGTTCTATGTTGGCTATGGCCTTTGGAACATGAAATCATGGGCTTGGAAAGTAGCAATTATAGTGAACATAATTAGCATAGTGCTCAACATTATTCCACCTATAAACTGGTTTGGGCTGATTATCCCAATTATAATTGTGGTTTATCTTCAGCAAGAAGACATCAAGAAGCGGTTCAAATAGGCCAAGCACTTGAATAGGTTTATACCGGGCGAAAAGCCCGGTCTCACTTTTTTCTCTTATTCCCAACAGTAGCAAGTACTGCTAGACAATCATACTCATTGTGTAGAGAGCTGCTTTTTCCCTAAAACAGGAGAAATCTTTCTCAAGAGGGTTCAAGCCGGCTTTGGTCGTACATCTTGTACTTCCATGAATTTCATCCCGCCAGCTTTCTCCATCAATTCCTCAAAGGCAAGCACAAACACACGAGGGGTGACTTCTGTTGAGTTCTTCGTGACAGTCTGTATCTCGGATATCAAAGCCTGTTCATTGACCTGTTCTTTTTCCTTTGGTGCCACGTAGAGATTGAGAACATCCATGCTGTAAGGATCATCCATATCTTCTTTGGCAACTTCCACCTGAACCTCATCAACTTGAGGAAGGGACAACAGGTCACTTCGCAAAGCGGTAAGGTTCACAGTTGCTCCTTTCACTTTCTTCTCACTCAGGCCCATTATGTCAAGTTGTGCCCGAGCATCATTCTCTCTACCAATGTCCCAGAAGAATGGCCCATCGAATCCACAGTGTGGACATTGTCCTCGTTCATGTTCAGAAGCAACATCACCCAGCAAGAATCCCTCGACAACAGTACCTGTGCCGTCAAGATGAAACAGTGTCACATGTCCTGGTTCGCCTTCACTGACAAAATCATAGGTACCGTCATCGTTGAAAGCAGTGTACCTGAAAGCTAACATCAAAGGAGAAACATTGTGATACGGGCCATCTAAACCGCATTGCACAGCGAACGAAATCTTGGTTTCTGAAGAAGCATAACCTCCAACAACCCGTACCTCCTTCGCACCCTTCTCTTTCAAGATGCGAATCATGTCTTCAACTACGGGGCGGTAGATTTTCTCTCCCGCCAAAAGAATTACAACTTTCTCTGGGGCAGTATAATCCGATTCCTCCATAGCCTTGAAGAAACGATTTCGGAGATAGCTAGGCATTCCAGCAAAACCATTGGCTTTGAAGACCTTTGCCATTTCTACCAGTTTTTGACTCGGGATGGCCCCTCCAGCACTTGTCGCCAGATAAAACTTAGACATCTGCTTCAGTCCTCTATTCACAGCGTGCCAACCAAGATGAGGAGCATAAGGAAACAGATTCATACTCACGAGCTCCCACCCACTATCTATCCAGGGATCAACCGCCATTTGACCGACCTTGACACAATTCTTCTGGAGAAGTTCATTGTCATGCCGAGTCAGGAACACAGGGGAGGGCAACCCGGATGATCTACCTGAACTCAACCAAAACTGCAGGGGTGCATACGTTTCTGTTAGATGTTCTTTGATTCTTTCTTCAGCGTCATCCTTTCCTATGTGGAGCTTAACCCGAATTCCATTATTTCTCAAAGCCTTGTATTTGTCATCATAGCCTGCAGCCTTGTAGTAGTCCATCAGATTGCGCACTATTTCAGAAGGTTCACGTTCCTCGCCATCGACTTCCGACGGATTCAGTACAAAGGAACGGAGATTGTCTTTGTATTCCCGTTTTCTAACTAGTGGCAGTTGATATTTGGCCCAGTCATCGATGCAAGTTATATCCCATGGATCTACATCATGTTCCTTGAACATCCTGCGATAATAGGGATGGTTAGGCCAAACTTGATAGCGAATGAAAGCTTTGAATTTCTTTTCCTGCATTCGCTGAATTTCCTTATGATCCGTTTTCTTTAATTCTTCAAATGTGAACGTACTGCGTGTCATTGTTCGACAAGCTCCGAAAGTTTTTTCGTCAAGGTTGAGGGTTGATTTATTTAGTGAAAATAAAGATTACGTGCAAGCATTTATTCATTTTTGCATAATTGTGCATATGGTATTTTGAATGTATCTTTCACAATCATCATGATGAACACGAATAATATAAGAACTCTGCCTACTTGTTAGAAGGTAGGTTTACTTTAGGAGGAATTGCGTGTATAAGGAGTCTGAAAGCAAAGAGAAATGGCAGGCAAATCTCACATTGCATCCGCACTATAATACAGAAACTCATAATAGGTGTGGAAAATATCTAACCATAAGCATTCACAGGGGCGATTAATCATTGTCCACGAGCGATGAAAAGTTACAGAACGCGATAATTCAGCTGGATCAGGGTAATGATAAGAAGGCGTTCAAGCTATTCAAGGAAGTCTACGAGGAAAGGCACGACAAGCTGATTTCAAAGGTGCAGGAAAATCCAAAGTCGCCGACTCTCATGCTGGACTCCCTGTATATGATTCACGCCCTAGTCTGGCTTAGAGTAGCAGAAGCAGGAGTCCATAAGGACAAAAGTGTGGAACTTCTGGGCAAAGCTGTTGGAACCATTGAATCAGCCAGGAGTGCCTTTGGACCGCTCGTTACAGGTTTGGCTCAATGGGCTCAGGAAAAGAACATACAAGTTGTACACAAGAAAGCTAGAAGCCTGCTTGAAATTACAAAAGATCTTGAAGATATGACTAAGAAGGCACTCGAAGCTCGACGCAAGATGTAGTTCCCTAAGGAGAATCTGCATACCTGGAGAGCTGACGCGCTTTCACAAAGTCCATAAATAAAAGGTAAGCGCACAATTAAATGTTTGAAGAATGGAGGAACACATTTGATAACAGCTTTTGTCAGTATGTCAGTAACTCCCGGTTCTGACGAGGAACTGATTACCGAATTGGCGAGGGACAACATCGTTTCAGAGGCATGGCTAACAACAGGAGAATACGATGTACTTCTCATTTTGAAGGCAGAAGACCAAGAGGAAGTTAATAGTTATGTCAACAATTCGGTGAGGAATATCGAAGATGTAATCAGAGTTGTTGTAGCCTTCGGCATCGAATCAATAACAGATACTGACTAGAGACGCTCCATATACTCACTCCACGCATCTGCAGGGAATCTTTCTCTCATGATTTCAAATTCTGCAGAAAAGGAATTCTCCAAATCAATATCAAAATGATTGGCGAGCTGAACAAATAATGACAGAACCTGAGCGAATTCACGGCTAATCTCATTCTTGTCAGGTTCATCATGGCCAAGGCCTGTTGCCTTGTAGCCTTCCTCAACGAGTATGTAATCAGATAGTTCCCCAAGCTCCTCCAGAAGATGCGTGATAACCAAAGATGCTGGGAATTTATCCCAACCGCGCTCTGTATGGAACTTCCTCAAAACCTGTTGAATCTCCCGTAGATGCAATCACTTCACCTTCTTTGTAATATTGAGTACTTGAGCTCGTGCTTGGTCAAGAACCTCATCAGGTGGATTCTCCAGTCTTCCTAAAGGTGTATCTTCCGAAAACGGTGATTTATGAAGAAACATGGCTTCACTTACGCGATTCATTAATTCTGTTGGGGGTAGTACTCCAATGGCCATCTTCAATCCCGAATCCATAGAAACAATATTGGTAAGGACCTCCCAAATGCGACCACCATCACTACATCGACATGCAGTAAGAGTATCAGATTCTTCTACTCTGGAAATTTTCGTTATTTCCACACATAGAATGTCAATTGCAAATGCAGGATCAGATGGATAGCGAAGACGATTGCGAAAACCAAAAATCGTCCTGAAGGCATATTCTGTTTCAGCTATCAGTCTTTTTTGACTTGTGTTTTCCGGTTTGAAAGCACGCTCCTCTACGGCCGTTCTATAAATATCCTCGAATTGCCTAATGGCAGAAACTAGTGCTTCCAAGGACTGACTGGATTTGATTTCCTCAGGTTCGTGATACGAGTATTTTATTCCATAATAGGCCTCCTTAGCCTGATCATATAACTCAAGGAGGCGTTTGTAATCCACTTGAAAACGCAAGAGTCTCTTGGAGAATATGTTCTGTAGACGTCTCAGTGCGTCTTCGAGCACCAGAATCCGTGCATCCTTTGCGGTATCCAAGAAATACACCAGAACAGGTGTTTAGAATCGGAGGTAAAAAGGCTATCTTCGGGCGAATAGCCCTAGAAAGCAGGCCAGTGATAGTCGCTCGCATCCTCGAATATAGAGAGAATCGTCTACAAATTCGTATCTTAGCATATAATATATGGCGTAAACCTATCCGGGCAAGTGATATATAGCCAAGAGAATAATCCTATTCAGACACAGGCAACTGGAGATAAACTGACATGATGCAAGCTGTGTATGTCTTGGTGGCTGACAGCGGCCTCTGCGTGCTGGATCGTAAATACGGCACTGCAGAAATGGATCCCAACTTAATCAGCGGATTTCTTACTGCTCTGATACAGTTTGGAGAAGAACTAAGCTCAGGAAACCGTGTACATGTAATTGATTTTGCCAATTTCGACATATGCCTATCCTTGAGGAACAACATAATGGTTGCCGCTGCTATTGATAAAACCGATGACGGAAATGCCGCCATGGCGCTACTTGCAGACATCAACAATGCCTTTGTAAACAAGTACTCCGATGTGCTTGAGGGTTGGGATGGTAACTTAGAACCATTTCAAGATTTCACTGAAACTATAGATGAAATAACCGAGAGAGGAAAGGCTTCAGAGAAGAAGGTCATGGTGCCAGTTCTTGATGGAAGAGTTTCGCCTATGTTGGTCAGACTGGGACAAATGGAACAGGCCACATACGATGTGGCCTCGATGTGTGAAGGAAACCTGACCCCCAGAGCTATAGCAGATCAGCTTGGGGTCAAATTGAAAGAAGTACAAAAGAGTCTGCATAAGCTCGAAGACATGGATATGCTCAAGTGGGTGGAAATAGGCGGAGAATAAACATCTAGCGCCTGCACCTAACACCGTTATTACTACATAACGTGTTCTGCTTTGTTAGGAATTATCGATTACTGTGCTTGACCCCATTCATTACCTGTCGCAATGAGAATCAGGCCTATGACAATCAGCCCAGGTGCCAGTACGCCAGGGATGGTATAGGATCCGAAAATCACATCCATCAGGAAATGTCGTCCTGCATGTACCACCCTTCCCGCAAACAGGACCATGAATCCCAACCCAAGCAAGAAATTGGACTTGCGAAGCATACCCCCAGAGACCCAGGCAAGGTACCAGAAAAGAAGTGGGATGAAAAGCGCGTATATTCCTCCGGCCGCACCAGAGAGCAGGAATCTCTGTATAGGTGTCAAAGGATAAAATGCCAGCACAAAACCGATGATGACAGCGGGGATAGCAAACAGAGCCTCCGCCCATCTCTGACCGAAAATCATGAAGCCTGCGGTTGCTGAAAGTATTGCTAAAGCCATCCACTGGAAGAAAGCACCAACACTAATCCACGGTGAAAGCTCCGGAAGAAACGGATTCAAACCAAGGTCAGGCAAACCACCATACAAAGAAGTCGGATCTGCGTAGAAATCACCTACAAAATAAAAACATCTGCCTAATGCAAGCAAGAGAAAGAAAAGCGCCATTGCCAGCTGAAATGGATTCCTGCTGTGGCGGTATCGGAAGGCGGCTAGAAAGATAAAGACGAAGAAGTAATAGCCGACGACGAGGAACCAAAGGCCCACATGTACTTCGCGTATAATCATGTCAATAGTCTGCAGCAATGTATTGTTCTCTCCATATTTGTGGATCAGGCCGGCTGTTTGGCAAGTACTACTGTATACACTCTGATGTAGTGAAGGTTCCAAATAAAGATATTCTCTCTGGGGTGTTCACGCAAAGAACCCATATATTATGACCACACGAAATCTGTATTGGTGTCAGCTTGAGCGGAATGAGCCTGTGGAAACTAAAAAGTGCAAACAATGTCAAGAGTTTTCATGATATCCGCATGAAAGTAGGAAACAAAGTCATTCGCGCATATCTGCTTGATGGATGCTTCGAGGAAAACCGTATTGAGAAAAAGAAGCTATCTCTGAGGGGGCCGAAGGATGAGTTCTTTGACGCAGCAAAATTCCTAGTACTGAAGGTAGGAACAAACGAAGAAGAATATGCCTTCTTGATTCAAGCTGGAGTTTATTCCAACCTTAGGATAGTTGGTGTTGATAAAGACAACATCGTCGACTCGGAACCGGATGAAATAGTTGATATGGTTACGGAGCCACTTGAAAACCCATCAGAATATGATTCCCGGATAGTTCTCAGTGATGATACAAAAATAACTGGTTCTAATTGACTGAAGGCACACCAATAGGGAATAGGAGAGAAGTACAATGCTGAGACGGGTCAGATGTCCGGTTTGTTCAGTAATAATGGAGCTGTCAATAACTAGGGACATGGTTCAAGATAAGAAAGAGTTCCCCGTGAGCGTGCGGATTGATCACGAGGACCATCATTTCTATGTGAATCTTGATAGCGAAGGCTCAATTACCGACATTCTGCATCCAGATTTGTGTGAACCGGATTAGCCGATGTATCTATCTGGTGGGCTCTCGTCGATTTCTCCAGAGGAAATTTCACGTTGAGATAGCTCTTCTTCCGCCCATTCAATCAATTCTTCTACACGCTTGGCTTTCTCCTCAAGAATACTGAAATCAGCCTTTAGACCCACTAAATCACTGAATCGTTCCACTAGCGCCTTAGACGACCGATAATCAAGCTTCACAACACCGAGCGTCTCACCTAGAAGACAAGCTCCTTCCATATCATACATTGTCGCGCCCCAGGAGGGGATAACACCATTGGCTCCCGTGATAACACCATTCTCAGTGGCCACGGCACCGGGCAGTTCCATTATTTCATCAAGTAGTATATCTGAGCTAGCAGAAGCAAATATGCGCGGGGGGTTCGGGTAGTGAGCAAAGAAATTCTTGTATTCCTGTTCATAAGCTGCAAGCGCATACACCCTAGAAACCCCCATCTTTGTGAACTCTTGAATCACGAAGTCGGCATACTCCAATACGCCACCCTCTGACTGCGGCTGAAAATCACCGGTTAATATGATGAGGTCATGACCTTCGTCAGGGGCTGATCTATACAGATGCATTGACGATCGGGGAAAATGGGACTTGCCATTCCGAACTAGAATTTTCGGAGGAAAGTATTTGCTGAAGAAATCAGCTATATGTCTTGCATCAAGAACTTGCCGTAGTGTTTCCACGGATATTTTGCCAACAGCGCCTATCCCAGGCAGTCCTACCACAGCAATCGGATTACTTAGTGAATCAGCATCTATATCCATAAAATAACGGCTAAACATCTCTTTGTAGCACCATCACATTACATGGTAATCAGATGCTTTTGGCACTATTGGTGTCGTGTTAGAGACGGTAGAAATCGGTTGCATTGCGGGTAGTGCTTTCTGCGACGTCTTTCTCGGACATATCCAGATGATTTGCGAGCTTCTCACAACCGATTCTTATGTTTGCAGGTTCGTTTCGATCATCGGTTGGTGATAGATAAGGACCATCAGTTTCAAGCATGATTTGATCCACGGTCATAATCTCCGCAGCTTTCCGTCTCTTGTGGTATTTGTCGAAATTAGCAGGCAGGGTGATGTACCAACCGTTATCCCGAACACGTCTAGCTACTTCAGGACTGCCCTCAAAACAATGCATGAGGACTTCGCCATCAAAATGGTCTTCCAAAATATCCGTAGCATCTGCCTCTGCCTCCCGGGAGTGAATAACCAACGGAAGATCGAGTTCTTTAGCCAAATCTATGAAATCAAGGAATAATTCTTTCTGGAGTTCGCGTTTGTTCTCGTCCTTGACCCAGTGATAATCCAAACCAACTTCTCCAACCGCCACAATATCATCGGCGTATTTCTTAGTCATATCGATTATTGAATTGGCTTCATCTCTCGTAAGGCGGCTCACTTGTGTGCCGGGACTATGGTACACGAATCCGGAGTATTTCTTGAGTAAACCCAGTGTTCGCCGAAATGAGCCAGTACCGATAGAACAGGTGACCATACCAATAAGTCCTGCTTCTTTTGCCCGTTTGACAACTCTATCACGGTCGTGTCGATAATGACGCATGTCAAGATGGGTATGCGCATCAAAAAACTCCATTGGGGTATCCTCAGTGATATGTTTGATATGGGCTAAGGATTGGACTCCTCATCCTTTTTGATTGCCTTGCGGACATAGCTGCCGAAATCAGAGGTTTCACCATCACGTTGGATCTTTATTTTCGGCCCTTCGCCCTTCAGACGGCGTTCGATGTATCGAATTTCTTGTTGGCCGATTTGCCTTCTGAGCCCTCTATATACTATGATAGACAAAACGATGTTTTCGATTCTGGAACCGATGGAAGGTTGCTCTTGCTTGAGTGACTCAAGATATGAGAGAGCATTAGGTGAGAGGTATTTTTGCAGTATACGTGTTCTTTCTGCCTGGCTTTTCTGTTGACGCTCTTTCTGTTCCTTGAGTTTCTTCTCGCGAGCAATCATCTTGGCCATCTTTTTTCGCCTAAGCATGGCCAATTCAGGATCTTCAGGCTCATCTTCATCCATTGCCACGACCTCGAAGCAACCCTCTAGATTAGCCTGAAAAGGCTACCGATAGGGAGGTCTTTGCTATAGAACAATAAATGAAACTAGAAAAGGAATGCAACACACAAATCATCGCTAGTTAGGTACCTCATTAGAAACAGGTTATACAACCAAAAATTCCTTTTTAGGGCCTTCTAGATGACAGAATCAGTTGAGAACTACTCCCCGGAGAATGAGAATGCCTGAAAATCAGAGATGCAAGTGGTTAGATAGGATCAAGAAGGGATATGCCTGCAAAGTCCGTAAGCAAGTGCTACCCCTTGCTGAAGTAACCTCAAAATGCTCGAAAGCCGATTCATCTAAGCTCTGTCTAGATGCCTATGAAGCATTGACGGAGGGAGAAGAAGCTAGACAAAACCAAAGCACTGATGCTTTTCCATGGTTCCTCCAGGCAGCACATAACTTCCAAGAACTAGACGAGAAAGATAACGCGATTCTGGCTTTTCGAAGGGGAGTAGACTTCGCAGCAGAAATGGGGCTCGTTGGAAGAGGATACAACTTTTTCCGGCAAGCAAGAGAGATATTTGAAAGCGGAATAGATGCCCCCGAAGAAACCATCGAAGAGATAAAAGAGAAACTTGCTGATTCTGGATGGGAGCTGATTGACTCCGCTGAAAGAGCCTCGGAAAGAGATATGCAAGCAGATCTACAAGCAGAACTGAAAGCAAGCATTATGGAAGGACTTAATCTGAAGAAGGTTGAGCGGGAAGAAGGAGAGCATTTTGTCGTTGTAGATAGGGGGAAACTGTATGCAAAGAAATCAGAAGAGTATCGTGAAGGTGCTCAGAAATACTTGGAATCAGGTATTGATCATAACGCTATTCTTTTTGCTTGCATGGCTGCAGTTGCAGATTTGATGATGGGGAATGCGAAACGTGGTCTTGATTATCTTAGGAATTTCGCGAAAGCCCAAGGACTTAGACAGAAGATACGGAATAATGTGAGCTTCACATGGGCTAAGCTGCTGTTCAAAGGAGCAATAGAGCGTGATGTGGAGGCACTAGATCAAGCAAGAAAGATTTTCTTGCAGGTGCCATTTGGTTTTAAGGATGATAGAGAATTTGGCAGGCGTGTAATGGATTCGATATACAGTGAAGTTACTGGGGAATCCTAAGCTTAGAAATGAAGAAGGCATTTGTCTTGTCAGTATGAGGGAAAAGACGCCGCACACCACTACTGCACTTGAACCCGTTGTACCCTCTCGAGAATTTCAAATCGAGATCCACCAATTCCACATCCCGTGACTGGAGAATAGAGTCTATTTGCGATTCTCCTTCATGCGGTAGCAGGGAGCAGGTAGCGTATACAATCTCAACACCAGGGGAGTTTTGGAAAGCTGTTACAATGGAATCAAGGATTTTGTGCTGAACAGTCATCATGGCTGAAAGGTACTGCTTGTTAAGGCGCCATTTGTAAGATGGATCCCGTTGGAGAATACCAGTCGATGTACAGGGAGCGTCAATCAGGATTTTGTCACTATCCCGAATAGGTGGATAAGAGGCGTCAGCCAGAAGCCATTCTGATAGGCCACATCCCATCTTCTTGCACCGTCTGACGCCCAGACGAACACGGTCGCGATAGACATCGCTAGCCACCAATCTCCCACTCGACCTAAGGTTTTCAGCGATGAGTTGTGTTTTCATTCCAGGAGCCGCGCATGCATCCCAGATAGTGTCGTTCTCGCTTGGCGATAGAGCATCTACTGTAGCCACACTTGCTTTATCATGAATCAACAAGCCCCCGCTTTCAAAGGGTTCGGACTCGATTATTGTGTCAATGCCTTCAGTTACATGATACAGACCGTCGTAATCTTCATCCGGTATCAGCTCTGCATCAATATCATTCAACAAATCAAGTTCTTCTTCATCCGAGACGAGTAACCTGTTCAGTCGAATGTAATGCTCAGGAGAGGAGTTGTTCGTTTTCATAAGATCGATGGCTTGTTCATCAGACATGTTCTCAAGGAGAGTCTCAACCATGAAAGTGGGATGCGAGAGCATGATACTCAGCTGTCCCACACGGTCAAAGCCTGCAATTGATTCTTCAAGATTCAAATCGAGAGCTCTTCGAATGGTTGGCATCACCGGCCTTTCAGTTCTTGGATGTTCTTCTTGAATGGAGCTGAAAGAAACACCTAACCATCTGCCCTCAAAAATAGCCAAGCGCAATGCTGCTTTTCTAGTGAATGATAGAGATGCGGGACTTCGATTCTTGAGAACCCGTGCGATAATGAAATCAATTGTGTTGAGGCGCTTGATTACACCAAGAACAAGCATGTTCAATGAGGCTGTATCTTCTCCAGAAAGACTGGTCTCCTTAGCTGTTTCTCTTAGTATAGCTCTTGCAGAAGATGAAATCCGCTCATATCTTGAAAGGACTGAAATAGCGAGTTTTCGAATTCGAGAGCTAACGCGGTTTGCATTCATTCTCAACTTGGTCACATTCACATGGTAGGACTACTGGGGCCTGCATGTACATATTTCATACGTGAAAGCATGACAGGGAAGAATTTACCACCAATAATTCCAGAATCCTTGTATCCTCCCAGATGGGGCATATTAGGATCAAAATACAAGTGATCTTGATTAATAGTCACACCGGCTGCCTCTACGCCTTTAGTCCATTGCTGAACTACCGATTGGTCTTCAGTGAACACCGATGATCGTAGTCCGAAACGTGAAGCATTGGCGATAGATATCGCCTCATCAACACTATCGACAGACAGAACTGGTAAAGCGGGGGCAAATACCTCCTCCCGCATGATAGCCATATCCGGATTGACATTGGTAAGCACGGTTGGTTCATAAAATAGCCCCGCCGGGTCTTCATTGCCAAGATAATCCAAACGGCGGCCGCCAGTGACAACTTCGGCACCCTTAGCCCGTGCTTCTTTCATCTGATCCAACAGGCCATATAGAGCATTAATACCAACAGGGGGCAAGTCAGTCTCTGGATCTGAGGGGCGACCCACATTCAGTTTCCTTGCCTCCTCTATAACAAGTTCAACCAAATCATCGTGTAGATTCTCTTGTACAAGCAATCGCTTGATGGCCATACAAGCTTGGCCACTTCCAAGATACCTCCCTTTTACAATCATCTTGGCCGCAAAATCGAGGTCTACGTCTCGTCCCCAAACAAGACAAGCATCACTTCCGGCCAATTCAGGAGCCATCTGTATTCTTCTAGACAGAGCTTTGGACCAGAGCTGGATGCCAGTATCACTGTCCCCATACCATACTATGGCACTTGTTCGGGAATCATTCATGAAACGCCTCATAAGCTTCTTCCCGCCACCTGTCAGAACCTGTACCATAGCTTTTGGAAATCCCATTTCTAGGAAACGATTCATGAACACACGCCCCAAGAGAATAGTGCTCAATGGTACTTTGCTTGGGGGTTTGATGATTGTCGCATTTCCAGCCAGAATCGATGAAGTTATACTCAGGATTCCTAAAGCGAGTGGTGAGTTGTAAGGAGTAAAGAGGCATGCTACACCAAAGGGTTCTCTAAAGCGGTAGTTTTGGCCACCGTCACGACCTGGGTCTTCTTGGACATCAAGCTGCTCCGCCCAAATCTCGAAAGTCTCACGTTCGAGATATTCGGTGAACATGTTCCATGTCCATTCAAATGTCTTGATGGGAACCCCTTCTTTGATAGAAACTTCGCGAACCTCTTCGAACTTGTCCTGGACATCAAGTCCCGCTTTGTAAAGTCCATCGACTCTGTCATCAATGGTCAAACCGTTGCCTGAAATTTTGAGGGGGTTGAAGAGGTCAAGATGGTCACGAACACCTGCAGCTAGGGCTTCATCTATGTCCTTTTCACGGGATAGAGACACTTGGGCGTACGTTATGTCCTCAAGTTCGTCTTTCGAGTATTCCGGTACACCATGATGTTTTCGGTAATCACGAAGATACCTCATGGCACCGTGATCTGAAGGAATAAGCCAAGGTAGTCTTGTGAAGGCTAATCTCTCTAATGTTGAAGCTTCACGTAGCTGGAGCGCTATAGCCAAGCCAGGATTTGCCACAACTGCATCCATATCGGGAAATGATAGATATTCGCCTGTGTCACGTTCTTCTGCATCAACCAAAATGGGATAAACACTCATCGATAATCCTCGTGCAGCTTCTTAAGTCACAATGGCCACACGACAGCTCTAAGAACATTTCGGCCTAGACCAACGGTCTCTTGTACATCTGAACTAGCATTCCATCTGCTTGTTCATAGGGCTCTCCCCATGGTTCGAACCCAAATTTCTCCATCAAGCGTTCTCCAACTTCATAATCTGCAAGAATGTTGCAATAATTGCGTTTACAGCCATGTTCGCGTCCATAATCGGCGAATTGTTTGTACATAGCAGACGCCAAGCCGGAGCCACGGCATTGCGGGGCAACAGTTTGATGTTCCCCGTAAAGCCCTTTATCGGTAATCTTGGCCTTGTACACACCCACTATCTTGCCTTTCAACCTACTACCGAAGTAATGGTATCCTTGACGCATCTCGGCAATGATATCTTCCGGTTCATATGCTCGTGATTCCCGCCAATGCTTTGGATAAGCCTTTGCAGTCGGCCATACTTCTTTGAAGAGCTCAGAGATTTCTTCGGCATCCTCTTCATTGAATTCAACTATCACGATATCCTCTGCCGGAATGTGAGCCATGGGAATCTGTCTCTCCCACTCATCATGAGTGAGGATTCTTTCATAAATCAAATGGAACTGGAACTATGAACAGGATTCTGCCCAATTATATGCTTCTTGGATAGGGGTACAGGCACCGCATTTATGGCATCCAGCAACGGTATCGTTCGGGTTAAGATTATGCTTGAGAAGAATGTTCCCTACACTCTTGTAGAACTCTATGGTTTCATCAAGATGTGAAACATAGGAGGGGGTGTAATCTGTTAGTTCACTCCGCGAAGCTGGGCGAACAGGAGCAACAACAGGAAGTACACCCTTCGCGGCAATTTTCTCCATGAATTGAAGGGTAGTTTCATGATTCTCCCCAAAGCCATGTAGGATGAACGTACTTACATGCCCTTGTTCAAAATACTTCAATGCATACTCCCAACTATCGATATACAGCTTCACAGATCCATGTTCGGCCTTTCCAGGGCAAATCCGTTGCCGGAGTTCCTCATCTGCTATTTCAATATGCATACCAATAGCATCAGCCCCCGCCTCAGAAACACGAGCTATGTACGATTTCTCTTGGGGTGGTTCAAACTGTACACCTATGGGAATATCACTAATTTCACGAATTGCTTGAATCGTATTCTCCATTCGTAGCGCACCCATATCATCAGACGGAGGTGTGCCAGTCGTTAGGAGAACATCTTCTGCTACTCCTTCCTCCTCGGCCACGGCCACAACTTCGGCTAATTTAGAAGGCTTTTTTTCCAAAAGGGTCCTACCATTGCGATACGATAGCGGAATGGTACAGAATCGGCACTGAGTACCACATTCCCAATATCTGCAGGTCTGATAGAGTGTGGTAGCTAGGGTTCCTTTGCCATGCAGCAGTGCTATCTTCTTGTAGGAAATTCCGTCATCTGTCTCTTTGTCGTAGAAACGCGGTTGCGGAACCATTTGCAGTTCAACCGTATCGTCATAGACCCATACCGTTGGGTCTTCAGTTGGCTCCAAAGGTGCTGAACCGTATTTTTTTGCCTCGGCCCCACGGCGTATTGGAATCCCACAAACTGTCCCCGTAGGCAGTATGAAATACCGGGCCCGGACCGGACCAGCCCCACCACTTCTCCCAGCGTATTCTTCGGATGGAAGCACAGCACCCTCAGTAAGAAGCCGTGCTTTCAGCCAAAGTACGCTTTCTGAATCCATTCTCGTCACACAGTCTTTTGATATTCTCTTCCTAATCTCTCTTGGTGTCCCGACTATTAGACCGATTATTTATAGATTCAAGTATGATTTCTGGCAAATCGAGAACCTTAATGCCCTCGCCAGCCTGTTTTGCCAGCATGTTTTTGCAGAAAGGGCAAGCCGTAACCAGTACATCAGCTCCAGTCATGACAGCTTCAGAAACTCGCTCCTGACCAATATCGGCTGCGTGATCTGAAAAGAGAGTCCTCAATCCCGCACCGTTGCCACAACACAAAGAATCCTCACGATTACGTTCCATTTCTCGGAGGCTTTCTTTACTAACAGCTTCAAGAACCTGCCTAGGCTCTTCGTAGACGTTCATGTGTCGACCTAAATGACAGGGATCATGATATGTAAGAAGAACATCCCTTAGCTGAGTGTCAGCTTTCTCCATATTTTCAGATAGAAACTGGCTGATATGCTGCACAGGTTTGTTCAGCTCATATCCCTCTTCGGCATAATCAACAGTAAGGGCTTTGTAGCAACCAGGACAGGTTACTACTATAGCTGAAGCATCAATCTTGTTCAGAACTTCAACATTGTGTTCTGCTTGGTCAAGCGCCTTATTTCTGAAACCGGTTCTGAAAAGTGGAGACGCACAGCACCATTCATCCTCAGGAACTATGACCTCATAATCTAAGTGTGAAAGGAGCTCCACTGTTGCCTCGGCAATTTCCTTTTCTCGATATGCAGCAGTGCAACCGGTGAAGTAGATAATGCGTTCCTGTCCATTTTCCTGGGATCGAAGCCAATCATTGCGTTCAACGTGTGGTTCACCAAATGGATTATGCTCCTTTACAACAGCCTCTACCATCGAGTCGAGAGCAGGGGGATAACGTTCTTGATCTACCAGTTCGGTTCGTACCTTCTCTACGATATCCGCTATGTCAATCTCAGGCAAGCACCATGTAAGGCAATTCGAACACTCCAAACATTGATACAATACTTCGATGCCGCGGTCATCCAAAGAACGGGTTCCTGTAACATGTTGATGGATGAGAAGAGCTCTTCCGTGAGGAGTTGGTGAATCCGAACGCCATGAAATGAAAGTCGGACAAGCATGTCTGCAGAGTTTGGGACATGCTGCACACATCCGAACGTCTTCCTGGAGTTCGTCTGATAACATCAGCGCACCCCCAGTCCCAGCTTGCCAGGATTCATGATACCATTCGGGTCAAGTTTATCCTTTATCTTTTTCAACACTCCAAAACTTGCCCCTAATTCTTCCTCAACATACGTGCTCCGTAGTGTTCCAACACCGTGCTGATGGCTCATCGTTCCGCCATGCTCTAAACATGCTTCAACGCCGTCATCCCAGATTTTCTTATACGTATTCCAAGCTGTCTCTGCATCAGGCTGTGAAGTGAAGAAAATCATGTAAATGGAACCACCATTTTCATACATGTGACTAAAGTGTGAAAGAACAAATGCCCCGTGTTGCTCCATAGCTTCTTTCATTGCGTGGTAGACATCTTCAAGACGATCATAAGTGGCAACAATGTCTATTGTATCGCCTATAGAATAGCCACCAGTGGTGAGCTTGGTAGGGTAGTACATATCGTATCGATGGTCCCACCAATATTGAGAGGGTTCAACACCGAAGTCTTTGCCCCCTTCTCGTAGGCAAATATCTAAGCAAATCTGCTCATCAAGCTCAACCTGTTTTGAGCTTCCATCGAATGCAAGCAGAAGCATGCAGTCCCCCTCGGGTACTTCAAAACGTGTAGAAATATGCATTGCTGTATCTTCGGGGTCATATAATCGAACTACTGATGGCTTAACATCGGCCCTGAAAATGCCTTTGATTGCCTCTAGGCCGCTATGGACATCTGGAAATGACACACTCCGAAAGCGTCTTTCGTCCGGTTTTGGAAAAATCTTCACTGTAGCCTCGGTTATGACCCCCAGTGTTCCCTCAGACCCGATGAACAACTCGCGCAGATCGGGCCCGACAGAATGTCTGGGAACCGCCTTACATCTTGTTATGGTACCATCCGGAAGAACAACCTTCAGACCTAATGTCAAGTCCTCGATTTTTCCGTATTTCGATGACATGGAGCCCCCAGATCTCGTGGCGACAAACCCGCCGAGATTGGATGCTCTCAGTGAAGTTGGAGTATGACCAGTAATGTAACCGTGACGATTGATTTCCCGCTCCAATTCGATTCCTACGATTCCAGCTTGCGCGGTAACCAACATAGATTCCTCATCGATTTTGAGAATCTTGTTCATTCTCTTCAAATCGAGCTGAATACCACCATAGATAGGTAGAGTGCCACCACATGTACCAGCACCGCCCCCTACTGGAATCACAGGTATTCTCATCTCATTGGCTAGTTTCAATATATCCGTTATTTCTTCGTCATTTGCAGGAAACACAACGAAGTCTGCCTTGGGGAGTATTTCCCCAGCACGAATCTTCGCTTCACTCAAGGGCCAAGCATCATGAGCATTAAGAATCGCATCTGTTTCCTGAGGATATACATGTGCCTTACCAACTACGTCGATAAGAGCATTGAAAGCTTGGTTCTTCTTCTCTGCATCAATCATTGGAAGTCTTCTCCTCAAAAGGCAAGTATTTGGCAACGAACACGCTCAAATCATCCACATCGATGGATGAGCCACTCTTGAAAAGGCGTGTTTCTAATTGTGAAGTGCATAGAGGGCAAGGAGTAACAACTCGATCAGCATCAGTATTCTTTATGCCTTCCACATTCTCCTGCGTAACAGCATCCGCAATAGCACTGGAATGATAGGCCACGAGACCTCCCCCACCGCAACATGAGTCTTCGACTTCTGAAACAGAAACCTCCACACCGGGTAAGCAATCAAGAATCTCGAGAGCTTCATTCATGAGCTGTCTCGAAGTGTGTCGAATAAGATGGCATGGATCGTGGACGGTAACAACCACTTTGCTTCCGGAGGTTTCTTGTTTTGCTGCTTCCTTCAACTTCTCAAGCCCAATAACCTCTCTAAAATACTCAACTAGGTGATAGACCGGCATATTCCAATCATCACGAGACGCCAAATATGATAGATTAGAAGTACATCCAGCACAGGTCGTCACAATCTTGTTGACACCTAATTCATCGAGTTTTGCCTTTAGCTCATCAGCTAGTTCTCGGGCGGTTTGATCATCCCCCATTAATCTAGATGGAAGACCACAACAATTCAGTTCATCGAGCAATGTATAGTCGACTTCAAAGAATTCCAAAACGGCCTTTCCAGCTTCTTTCACTTCTTGGGCTACCTCTTCTGCTTGACAGCCAGGATAAAACAGTACTTCGGCATCTCTTACGACACGGTCGGGGATAACGGGTAATCCAAAACGTTCGCGTCGCATATCACGGCTTGCTTCTTTCTCCTCTTCATCATCCCATGGTTCAAACGCAAGATGATGCTCCAGGATAGTCTCTCGTACGGTATGTAGGCCTTTAGGTACCAAATCAGGACGATGCTCGAAAATCCTAGCTCTAATTAGGTTGACTATTTCGGGGATATCGACATTCTTTGGACACACTTCACGACAAGTCCCGCAACCCGTACAGAGATAGACCATGTCACCCGCACTCCAGTATTCCGGGGGTGACCTGCTCAGCTCAACAGCAATACTTCGGGGACCTGAGAAACGGTTGATTCCCACTGCAGCGACAACAGGACAATGGTTGATGCAGGTTCCGCAATTAATGCAATTTTCGATACTTGCGACCACGTCAAGTTCATCAGGCTTGTAAGGAGATATACCCTCTTCCTTTAGCGTCTGTTTAACAGTCTCATATGCTTCTTCCTCACTCATCATTCTGCACCTCGCAAGTACTGAGATACATGCTTCCCCGCTAGACTCCCAGATAATAGAGCAACTCCTAAACCACTCTTCTCTGTTGGATATCTGTAACCTGCTATTGCAGAACCTGCGCAGAATATGTTCTCAGCAACTGTTTTTCCGTTTCTTCCAACCGGCTTCAAAGAACCGTCCACGGGTACACCACATCCGTAGATTGCGTGGCCATCCTGAGATATAGCAATACGTTTTGTGAGTTCTCTTGGGGGAATATTCCGTGCTGATTCATACTGTTCCGTGACGACGGGTATATCAAAAACCGTCTCTCTAAGGCCATCTTTCTTGCCAGCCACTCCTCCGCCGATGAATTTCCCAGTTGCCAGCACAATCGCTTTCGTTTCAATAGTAAGAGAGCGAGCTGGCCCCCTAACCTGAAGTGAATTGATGTCAGTATCACTCAGGGCTTTTGGTTGACATTCATAGCCAATCATCAATGAACCACCACTGTTCTTGAAGACTTTCTCAAGAGAGCGTTGAAGACGCATCCCGGGTATTGAAGGCGGCAAGGCGAGCAATTCGAAGACAGTAGTTCCCGTAGCCTGCTCCAAGGCTTCTCGGATTCTTTGAGGATGATGGAGGCCCAAGACAGGAGGGAAAGCGATGTGAGTGGCACCCACGGATTCTGCTTCATGGGTCAAATCATCAAGCATAGGTTCCATTTCGTCACCACCATGGTCAAAATGACGTGCCAATTCGATGGAAGAAATATTCTGTTTGGAACCATGAGGTGAGACGGATAATTTACAGTGACCAACTTTGCGTGGAGGAGTCTTATCCGATAGTTGATTATCAACAAATGTGCGAGCTGCTACCTCAGCATCGAAATCCTGATGACCAGGAAAGCCCACGAATAATAAGCAGCTATCAGGGTCAGACATAAGGTTACCAGGGTTCATGCTTTTCTGGAGAAGGCAAGTTGGTTTTGTCGTGCCCAGCATAGTGATAGATTCGATATTCTTGTCAAGCGATCCATGCAAGGACGCAGGAGTTTCCTCAAGTCCATCTTTTAGCCATGATATGGCCTCGCCCATATGGTACTTCGATAGTTCAGTCTCCTCAATGACAGCTGAAGACACATCTTCGAGGAATCCGTACGGATGAAAAGCATGAGAATTAGCCAGTGAAATCATTCCTTCAATAGGAGACGCAAAAGGATAGCATGATCCAGGCATATACCCAGCAACATCGATAGCTCCAGAAGAATACGCAGTTGCGCTTTG
Organism: Candidatus Lokiarchaeota archaeon; assembly: GCA_014730275.1. Classification (NCBI taxonomy): domain Archaea; kingdom Promethearchaeati; phylum Promethearchaeota; species Promethearchaeota archaeon. The sequence goes on from WJIL01000096.1 coordinate 37,634, forward strand.
TCCTTTTCTCAATACTGTGACATCAAAACCCGATTCTGATGCAATACTACCTGCAACTAAGCCGGCCATGCCACCGCCGATAACTACCAAGTCGCTCTCGAGGTCCATCAGCAAATTCCCTCCCATGGCTTTCGTTGATACTCTGCATCAGACTGGTCAATATTGCCTACACAGGAGTATATTCCCTGCATCAGCTCCTCTTGGCTCAGTTGCTCGCCTCTCAACGATGGGCGCTTTCCTTTCCAACGTTCAGCTAAGTAGTCCATGATTTCAAGTTGATAATCGATACCAGACCAGTCAAGTTCCTTTGTAAGAATGGCTGAGGCTTTGTATGTACAGAAAGTACCTTGGCAAGGGCCAGTACCCAATCTTACTCGCCTTCGTAGGTCATTTAGGGAACGGGGGAATTCCTCTTGTATCGAGTATCTCAATTCAGCTTCCATTATAGGTTCACATGTGCATACAGTAGTCTTCCATTCAGGGTGGGCATCGGCTAGCTCAAGCACTTGTTCAGCCTCAGTCCCGTGGCGAGTGCGCATGCGCTCAACCATATGCTGTGAAACACCATATTTCTTGGAAAGCGCTAGAACATCAACATCACCATCCATTCCTGGCAGAGGCTGCATATGGGTGTCACATGTTTTATCTACTCCAAGCCATTCGCAAACCATATCAGTAACAGATTCAGCCATGTGACGACACATCACAAGCTTTCCTCCGACGAAACTGAAGATACCAGGAGCGTCATCCTCATGGGCGAGTATATCATAGCCACGGGTCACATCATCTTCTGGTTTCTTCCAATCAGCAACCAGCGGGCGAACACCCTCCATTGTTCGAATGATTCTTGCTTCGCGAACAGAGGGAACAACCCACTCCATGCTTTTCAGAAGATACTCAATTTCATCGCTGCTAGCCACAAGCTTGTCGGGATCCTCCCAAGTGTCGAGAGCAGTTGTTCCCAACAAAGCTGTATTCTCGTGAGGGAATAAGTAAATCATCCGGCCGTCGACAGCCTTTGCAATGATACCTACATTCACGACTCGTCGGTCAAGAATAACATGCGCTCCTTTGTTTGGCCGTATCTCCACATTCGCTGAAGCCATATCAGCTACTTCATCAGCCCATGGTCCCGTTGCGTTCACAACGCAATCTGCTACAACGGATTCAGTCTTTCGAGAGACTCTATCAAAGAAAGTAACCTGATTCCCACCCCCGTCCAAGTTTTCGATGTCATGAACCTCACAGTATGTCCTTACAGACGCACCATTTCGCTGTGCATCTAGTGCCTGCAAAAGACACAAGCGGAAGGGGGAAATGAAGTATTCCTCGAAATAAATTGAAGCAATGATATTCGGATTCAGCGTTGGCTCTATCTCGAGCGCGTCCTCAGGAGTCAAGAACAGAACCGGTGGAACATCTCTTGTCTCTGCACGTTTCGAATACTCTTCAGCGAAATTTCCACCCGTAGAAACATCACTCATCTGCATCAAAGGTGTAAGAATAGGATTCTTCATAATGAGGTGTCGTGCAATTCGTCTGAAGTGAACGACCTCTTCAGAACACATATCGACAATGTCAGGTTCATCCATATACTTCAGACCTGACGAAATCATTCCTGCACATGTCCCAACAGTTGCAGAAGCGATGTCATCCCGTTCAAGCAGTAGTGTTTCGAGTCCTCTCATGGCACAATCGCGTGCCACTGCTGTTCCTGTGCTGCCGCCACCAATGACGACAACGTCATAATCATAGGCCATTCTTGCTCATTTCTCCAATCATGGATTCGGACTTTTGTCTGGATTATCAAAGGTGCCTTTTCATCATCAGATACAAGGGTTTCGAAATGTCGAAACCTTTGAACTAGGATATCAATTCCATGATTTCGTCCATTTCGGCCATCATTAATTTGTTGAAGGTGGCGAATCGCCGCATGTATACCTCAACATGCTCGGGTATTGGCTCTCGGCGTTCGTCGATATGAAACATGTTGTCAACAGCTTCTTCGTAGTCTCCATAGAGCTTGGTACCAACAGCTGCGAGCATTGCCGCTCCAATGACTGTAGAATCACGAGAGCGCGGAAGAACTGTTTCTTTGTTTGTACAATCAGCTTGAATTTGTCGCCATAATGGAGAATTGGTTCCACCTCCATCAATCCTGAGTTCCTCAAATTCCATTTCAAGCATTCCCTCCATCATCTGTACATAGGATTGAATACCATAACCATTGGCCTCCATGATGGCACGCGCTACATGTGCTCGAGTATGATTGAAACCGAAATTGTAGAATATACCTTTCTGATATGCCATGAAGGGAAACACAACTAGGCCATCGCTCCCAGCAGGTACAGATTCTGCAGATTCGCAAATAAGATCGTATACATCCTGATCCGTTTGGTCAGCTAAACGTCGTTCTCTCTCACAGAACTGGTCACGGTACCAGCGGAATGCTAGACCGGTTCCGGGGATAACACCTTCAAGAATCCATTCCCCGGGTATCGCCGAAGGATTACTGAACATCACGTAGGGATCTTCAATGAAACCATCAGTTGGAGTAGTGACGAACGTCCCAGTACCAGTTGTGGCTTTCACCAATCCGGACCTTGTAGTACCCGTTCCCAAGGCGGAACATTGCTGATCTCCACTGCCCATAATAACGGGGGTTCCGGCTTTTAGAGATGTCCGTTTTTCAGCGTAAGCAGAAACTTCGCCTATCAGAGTTCCAGGTGTGACAATTTCCACAAGCTTCGATTGTGGTATACCTGTTTCTTCGCAAAGCTCATCAGACCATCGAAGAGTATCATGGTCGATAGGTCCGTAGCGTGCATTGGCTGGTTCACTCACCAACCTACCACATAACTTGCTGTTGATGTAAGCATCGAGATGAACAAACTTAGCTGCCTTTTCGAAGATTGTGGGTTCGTTTTCTTTGAACCAGAGTATCTTGTTAACACTCTTCCGTGGTCCAATCTGGTCGGCAATCTCCTTGGCCTTCTCTGATGACCGATTATCAACCCAAGTTACAGTTGGCGAAAGGGGTTCTTGTTCCTTATCAAGAGGTGTTATGCAGTCCCTAGTTGTAGTTGCTATAGCTGCTACAACACCCTCGGGGCCATGTTCATAGGCGGCCACTGCACGTTGCATAGTGTTTCCTGCTGCTCTCCAAAACGCCTCCGGAACCTGTTCGTGCGTTTTCAATCTGCGTGGTTTTGCAGGATATTCCTCATAGGCCCTGCTCAATTCATTTCCTTCTTCATCAACAAGAACCGACCGGGCACCAGTAGTTCCGATATCAAAAACAGCAAAGACTCTGTCACTCATACAATCACCCATGTTAGAGAACATATTGCTTGGTGTAGAAGTACCATAAGACTCCTTCGCCAGTAGTATTATGAGGGATAGAAATGGCAGAAAGCAAAATGAATGACAGAGCAGTCATGACGAAGATTGCAGACCATTTCTACTTGATTAGAGGAGACAATCGGTCCCGCTTTCCCGAAGCAAACTGTGTTCTTGTTGATGATAAGATTTTGACGCTAATCGATGCCGGTGCCTCCCTCAACAACATCAAGCAAGGACTTGCGGTATTAGATTATGCAATCGAAGATCTTGATAGAATAGTCCTTAGCCATTTCCATATCGACCACAAAGGGTATGCCAATCACATTCATGAAATTACGAATTGCGAAGTAATCTGTCACAAACTAGCAGACAAAGGAGTACAAACGTTTGAGGGGATGGTCGATTACTATGGCATAGATGGGCATAGATTCTATGATGATTGGGGTCGGTTCTTGAAACAGAGATTACCCCACGTAACGAGAGAATACAACGTTACAGGTCATTTTACAGACGACACACCTATCGACTGCGGCCAAACACAAGTAATACCACTCCATACACCGGGGCATACTATTGATCACACATGCTTTGGGCTTGGCGGTTACGAAAAGCTAATGCTAGTAGATATTGACTTGACTGGTTTTGGCCCATGGTACGGCAACGAAGTAAGTGATGTTGATGAATTCAGAGCATCAATCAGACGTATACGAAGACTCAAGCCAAAGATTGTAGTAAGCGGTCACTTACAGAAACCAATCAGTAGGAACATAGAACACAAACTGAAACTCTACCTCAACAAAATAGATGAGCGAGACAATGAAATATTGAGATTGGTGTCGAAGGGTTACGATACAGTTCAGAAACTGGCTAATAGGCCTACAATCTACCCTCGAATACCCAGAGATCTCTTTCTAGTTTTCGAGGAATTCATGTTGCAGAAACATATCGAATCCCTCGAGGCCAAGGGGCTGCTCAGTAGATCTGAAGAGGGGACTCTTCGAGCTGAATCCCCTCAGTAACAGTAATCAGAATACGAACTATTATTCGTGCTGAAATTCTGGTTTCCGCTTTGATAGAAACGCGTCTACCCCTTCTTCTTGATCCTTGGTGTCGAAAGTCTTGCAGAATGCATCCTTCTCGAATTCAAGATTTTTGTCTAGTGGGTCTGTCCATGCTCGGTTCAACGACCGCTTCGCCAGGTCAATTGCCACACCAGGTTTCTTTGCTAGCTTTTGGGCTAGGGCCTTTGCCTCCTCCTTAACCTGAGTGACAGAATCGAAAAGCATGTTCACAAGTCCATGTGAGCAAGCATGACCTGCATCAATGTGGTCTCCTGTGAAAATCATCTCTTTAGCAAGTCCAAGGCCGATAAGGCGAGGTAATCGAACAGTACCGCCGAATCCCGGAATAATCCCAAGATTGATCTCCGGTTGACCAAACTTCGCATTCTCAGAAGCATATCGGATATCACAAGCCATCGCGATTTCACAGCCACCACCAAGAGCGAACCCATTTACTGCTGCAATTACAGGTTTGCTCATTGATTCAATATATGTACAAAGCTCTTGCCCATTTTCCGCTAGCTCTCGAACAGTCTCGGAATTCCTGCCTTGGAATTCACTGATGTCAGCACCGGCGGCAAATGCTTTTTCGCCTGCTCCGGTTAGTACAACTGCCCTGATTTTGTCATCCTCCTCTGCCTGTTCGAATAGCTCGCGCATTCGAAAAACAACAGCAGAATTAAGCGCATTCAGTTTCTTAGGACGGTTGATTGTGATTATCGCCACACCTTCGTTAGTATGGTATAGTACATCCTCATCAGACATTGTATTCCTCTCCAGATGAACTCAGTATCTAAAATAGAGGCGGGTATCATGGTAATAAGCATCCGGGTCAACTTCCAAGAACAAGTGAATTGGAGCCCTCTTTGTTTGTTCCAATAGCCTTTTGTACCTGAATTAACTATAATTATTATTGAGAGGAAATGAGAAGAGCTTGGCGAATAGCATCCGAAGATGAAATAAGGGAAGGCAAAACCACGGATGTTTACTTTGATCGAACTGTCGAGATACTTGAAGCAGAGAATGTGAACCCAATAGTGCACGCTGAATTCACGGTATCAAGTATACCTAAGAACTATGAATGGGGCGTTACTGGTGGAATTGATGATGCGCTCAAGCTCTTGGAAGGGAAAGAAATAGACGTATATGGCCTTCCGGAGGGAACTGTATTCTGGGCAAGAGGAAGTAATGGTGTTCGAACCCCAGTTCTTGCGATAGAAGGCCACTATAGAGAATTTACTGCAATGGAGACACCTGTGCTCGGGTTCATATGTCATACTTCTGGAATGGTTACAAAAACAGCACATGTGCGGCTGGCCGCTGGCGACAAGCTCTTGTTATCCTTCGGTGCCAGAAGAACACATCCAGCCATTACGCCCCAAGTGGCATATGCGGGATACGTAGGTGGATGCGACGGGGTTTCATGTGTCTTAGGTGGGGAGCTGCTGGGCATTGAACCATCGGGAACCATGCCTCATGCACTGATTATTTCGTTCCAAGACCATAGAAAGGCGTGGGAAAGCTACGACAAACACGTTGACAAAGATGCTGCCAGAGTAGCCCTTGTTGATACCTACTTGGACGAAGTAAAGGAGTCAATCATGGCTGCAGAAACGATTGAAGACCTAGATGGGGTTAGACTGGACACACCCAGCAGCCGCAGAGGTAGTATGAAGAGAATTCTACAAGAAGTGCGATGGGAACTTGATGCACGGGGATTCGAAGACGTTGAGATTTTTGTTAGTGGAGGGCTTGATGTTGATTCGGTCACAGCATTAAGAAAGGTTGGAGCTGATGGTTTCGGCGTGGGAGGGGCAATAAGCAATGCACCAGCTGTGGACTTTGCAATGGATATTGTGTCCATGATTTCGGATGACGAATGGATTCCTGTTGCGAAGCGAGGTAAATTCTCTGGCAGAAAACGGGTTTGGCGATGCAATGACTGTCTGCGAACACAATCAAGCCTTCTAGATTCAAATCCTGGAGTGTGTCCAGTTTGTGGGGGGAAAATGGAGAAACTGACTGTCAAATTGATGGAGGATGGCGAGATTCTTCAGGCACCAAAATCGCCAGATGAAATTAGAGATTCAGTACTGAAACAGATTAGGAGATTTGATGATATTGGTAGACACGATTGATGCAGATAAGACAGCCGTAATCATTGTAGATATGCTCAACGACTTTGTGAGGCCAGACGGTGCTCTTCCTGTGCCGGGAGCCGAAGACCTGATTCCAAACCAACAGCGAATTCTTGAGAAGGCAAGGGAAGAGGGGCTTTTTGTTGTATATGTTGCTGATCACCACATGCCAGATGACGAAGAATTCGATGTGTGGGGCGCGCATGCAGTCGAAGGTACTGAAGGTGCACAGGTTATTGACGAAATAGCACCCAAGGGAAATGAAAAGGTAATTCCAAAACGAAGATACTCGGGATTCTTCGGGACAGACTTGGATTTGACACTCCGTGAACATAACATTGAGAAGGTCATTATCTTTGGCGTACTGACCGATATATGTGTCAACTATACTTCTGCTGGAGCAACAGCGCGGGGGTATGATGCAGTTGTTGTCAGTGACGCAGTCTCCAGTAATGATGAAGAGGATCACAAATTCGCACTGAAGCACATGCAGAAAGTCCACGATACCGAAGTGGAGACCACTGAAGAAATCCTATCTGCCTTGAACTGATAGAATGGCGCGTTTTATGAGAATGTTGTTACTCAATATTGAGTATTGAAGAAGTTTTATGTAGTAGAACGTTCTGCACCTATAGAGACAGTTAGCAGGGCTGAACAGAACATGAATGTCGAAGCATGGAAGAAATCACTTGAATCTATGAAATCTTCTCTACTTCTCAACTTCCGTGCACGCTCACTAATTCTCCAAGAAGTAGCACTAGATCAAGCTCGAAAAGAAGGCAAGGATGTTCAGTTTGTTGGTTGGCATGAGAACGAAGGCCGCCGACGAATTCAAGATATCAAAGAAATAATCGATGATGCTTTAGCTCAAATCGATGAATCGGACTACAAATCAGCCGCTAGAGTGTATCATGATACCCTTCAAGACGTAGCTCGTTTAGCTAGATGGACTAAGTTGCTGGAAGAAACTGTAAAGCATTCTGGGAGCTGAAACAAAAAGAAAGAGGGCAGAATTGCCCTCCTTTTGTTCTATGTTAGACTAGCCATTTGTAAGTAACGAGTCGTTCGTCCACCTCATCAAAGGCTAGTTTCATATCCATACCGATTTCAGGCACACTCATCAAGTTCGTGATATGAGCTGTAAGGCGGAGTCCGGATGGGAATTCTCCAATTCCGACCACATAGGGAGCCTTTGAAGAGAGGGTTTCAGGAGCAAAATCAACTATAGTATAACTATAGAGTTTGGCCTCCCGTTCCTCAAACTCCTCAAGCTCGCATTTGCTCAGGTCGTCCTGGCAATGCTCCCTTGGAGGAAGGTACTCTCTCCCGCATTCTGTACAAACGCTCTTCATCAAGGTCCCTTCTGCAAGTGCGTCCAAGAAGTCCCTGAGGAAAGGTGTTGTCGCTTCATCTGTTGTGTATCCAAGATATACTTCGTCTGTTGCCGCCATAGTTTTACCAACCCCGCTCAAGAATGAAGACGTTAACGAATTGTCCGCTCTGCCCAACATTATGTGCTAGACCGATCTGGACATCATCGATTTGCCGTGAAGGTTCTCTAGCTTCGCCGCGCATCTGGCTATATATTTCATAAACCATACTCACTCCCGTTGCTCCTAGTGGGTGCCCTTTACTTTTCAGGCCGCCATCACAGTTGACGGGAATCGAACCATCGTGATATACCTCTTTGTTCTCGATGAGCTCGCGACCTTTACCTGGTTCAGCGAACCCGAGGTCCTCATAGGCAATAAGTTCTGCAATAGTGAAGCAATCATGTACCTGAGCCATATCGATGTCCTCTGGCCCCACACCTGCCATATCGTAAGCAGCCTTTGCCGCAGATTTCGCTCCAGGTATTGAAGTAAGGCTTTCACGATCCTGAATCATCATACTCGACGCTCCGGCCCCAATACCTTTGATCCACATTGGTTCATCAGTAAATTCCTTGGCCTTTTCTTCCGCAGCGATTACAATGGCTGCGGCTCCGTCGGAAATAAGTGAACAATCATAGAGATTTAGAGGGCGCGTTATTGGTACTGAATTATGTGCTTCCTCTACTGTCACCGTCCTTGGTAAATGTGCATATGGGTTTTGAGCACCATAGTGATGGCTCTTGACTGAAATCTTCGATAGGACTTCATGAGGTAAATCATATTCAGCCATGTACCGCGAAGCCATCAATGCGTAGAATGCAGGAAAACTAATACCATATGGGTATTCCCAACGCATATCACCAGCTTGGGACATGTATTCCGTCGCCTTTGCTGAAGACACCCGGTTCATCTGCTCTACTCCTAGCACTAACATAGTATCGTACAGACCAGCTGAAACCATTCCCCAGGCAGCCCTTAAGGACGCCGTACCCGTCGTACATGCAGATTCTACCCTGAGGTGTGGTTTTTCATGTAGTCCCAGGTAATCTGCAATAAGGGCGGAACCTGCACCTTGCCCTGAAAACTGGGAAGCCGCGTAGGACAATACCGTTGCGTCAATCATGTCCTGAGTTATACCCGCATCGTATATGGGCTTGTACGCCTCAGCACTAAGCTCTCTCATTGTCGCGTCTAGCCGTTTACCAAACTTCGCGTGGCCAGCTGCGACTACACCAACTTTTCTCGCCATCATTGAAAACCTCATTTTTCGAATATCTAGGTTGCGGCACATTAACGAGGGTAGTCTTAAGCTTGACGATTGCATAAAATCTCAATTAAAGGAAATCTCGCTTATGCACTTCATGTAATGCGATCTACTTCACTTCTTTTGCCAGCTTGGGATGCTCGTTCTCAAGATGATCACGATATTCTTCATAAGAATCAAATTCTTTCTTACAAAGTTCACAAGTCCATTTATCGTTAATTGGAATTCCCTCCGTAGAAAAAAAGGAAACTAAACGGATAAGCATCATGTTTTCGGAATATAGTAGATTGGTGTTCTAAGAAATTCGCAATCATCACTCAATAGTAAGCTGTTTTGCAAGCCGGGGATGTTTTTCTTTCAGGTGGCGATCATACTCGTCACGGGATGCGAACACCATCCCACATTCTTCACATTTCCATTCGTCAGTAATCTTTCTAACCTCCATTCTATTCTAATCAAAGAACTCATTTTGTCTATTTCAAATCGAAGATGGGGGGTTCATGCTTTCCTAAGGAATGAATCCATCTCCCCAAATTTCTCGACTAGGATATCGAATTCTTCATTATCATAGAACCTGCAGGAGCCAGCTGTGAATGCTATTGCTGTTTCCACGCAAAAGCGTGCTGCCGCCTCTACTCCATATACATAATTTGCCCCACCACCACTTCCAGGAACCGGGACATTGGCAGTGGTTGCTACACCAACTAATGGTGATGAGGACATAATCCAAGGTTGCATAATCGAGTTGATGTGGTAAACACCACTTCCGTAGGGAGTTATGTCTTGCATCGTTATTGGAACAACAGCTACGGATTTTCCCATAACTCTCTCGTAGATGTCAATTAGGTCGTTGCTAACCTTCAGAATCCATCCGTTTTTCACGGTAGGAGTGATAGCGAACCCCTCAGTCTTAATAACACGATTGCCCTTAGTTGCATCTATCGAAAGTATAGCATCCATGTTGTCATCGACTAGATGGCGTAACAAGTCCTTACTTGGTACTGGTGAAATCATAAATGGTACTGGATCATGAGGTCGTATAGGGGCATCCGGAGCTATATGGGTAGTGATAATGACATCTCCGTCAAGTACGTCACCACGCTTGGCAGAAGCTGCTAATTTCATAGAAACAGCAAGTGCAACAATAGCTCCATCAGCATCTGATACTAGACCAAGAACTTCAGGTCTGGCTCCGATACCACCCAACTGTCCGATGATACCGAGAGTCGGAGCATTGCCCCCCGTGGTTTTTCCTTTTGTTCCAGGTATGACAACCCTCACAACATCTGTCTTCCCGCCTTCTGCAGAAATGGTTTCGATGGTAATGTCTTCAACACCGGATTCGGCCAAGAAACTACCAACATCCCCGCCATCAACTTCTGCACTGTCTAAAATGTCAGAAACTTCGATTATCTGTTTCAAGCACGACGTTTTCTTCTAACCTCCTTCTTGAGACAAATTTCCACCTACTCCATGACAGGTATTTGAATCGCAATGAAATCATCAAATTTGCAATAGATGCAGTTCGAGCTTTATTTTCCAAAAAAAAAAGGAAATGCAGAGTACCGGATGGTACTCTGAACTTGATTATTCTCCTTTGAACTTGCCTCGCCGTTTTTCGAAGACTGCTTGGATACCTTCTGCGAGATCCTCAGTCTGGAAGCATTCGTATGCCGCTTCAACTTGGAATTCAAGGTTGTCCTCGTAATCCTCTTCAAAGGCCATATGCACAGCTTTCTTTGCGAGCTTCAAAGCGATTGGGGCGTTTCCACCTAGTTTGGCTCCGTACCACATCGCCTGACTCATGAGCTCCTCCTCCGAAGTCACCTTACTTACGAGTCCGATTTCCAAAGCTTCGTCGGCACTTACCTGACCACCAGTCAAAACGAGTTCCATCGCTTTGCCCAGTCCAACAACACGTGGCAACCTTACACAGCCACCCCATGCAGGAATAAGGCCAAGACTCACTTCAGGAGTGCCTATCTTCGCGGTCTCATCTGCAATTCGAATATCACAAGCAAGCGCAATTTCCGTTCCACCACCCAAACACAAACCGTGAATGGCGGCGATAACCGGCTTCTCCAGTTTTGCAATCTTGTCGAGTGCCTGTTGTCCTTGAGAAACTAACTCCTTGACCTCCTCAGGAGTCTCAAGCAGTCCCTGGGCCATTTTCAGGTCTGCACCTGTACAAAAGACCTTCTCGTGTGCTGTTGCAAGTACAACTGAACGAATCTCATCGTCCTTCTCTGCTTCATCAAGCGCATCACTCAAATCTTGGATGAACTGATCATTGATAGCGTTCATCGCATCAATTCGATTGAACTTGATTACAGCAGTGTTTTTTACTGGTGAAAGAAAACTGCCTTCTTTACTATATAACATAGTTTCGTACTCTGGCATTTTTTAACCCCTACAAATCCGTTTATCGAGGTAGAACGAATACTGACTTATAAAGTCGTTTCCGAAAGTGTGGAATGAAAGAATCAGAGGGGCGACCTGAAAGTCGGCCGCCCTGTAAATGAACTGTTTACTTGAGCATGTCTGGAACCGAGTAGCACTCACCGTGTTCCTCTTCTAGTTCTTCAAGTTCCGCTTTGACTGTATCTCTGCCTATATCCTCAAGCATTTCGAATGGGCCCTTCGGGAAATTCGCACCCAGCTTCATGGCTTTGTCGATGTCTTTCTTTGACGCAATACCTTCATCTACGAGAATCATTGCCTCCCGAATCACGGGCACACTAATCCTCTTGACTAACCATTCGGGCTCAACACCCTTCGGTTCCTCTTCCTCCTCTGACTTGCCAGAGTAATCATAGAAGCCTTGTTGAGTTTTGGTTCCTAAATGGCCTGCGTCAACCAGTTTCTTCAGACTATCAGGTGGCTTGAAACAATCTCCAAGCTCGCGATACAGGGTATCCATTGTGTGGTATGCGATGTCTAGGCCCACGAAGTCACCAAGAGCAAAGGGTCCAGCTGGGAATTTGCCTATAGTCGTCATGGCGTTGTCAATTTCCTCTTTTGTGGCTACGCCATTTTCCTCCAAGAGAATGGCTTCCCGAAGCACCGGCATGAGTATTCGGTTCACGATGAAACCAGGGCTATCTTTTGCAGTGACAGGCTGCTTGCCTTGCCTCTTGCCAACAGCCTTTGCTGTTTCAATGGTCTCTTCGCTTGTTTTATCGCCCACCACAACCTCTAGTAGCTTCATGGCAGCAACAGGTGAGAAATAGTGCATACCGATGAATTTCTCCGGTCGTTCTGTAGCGCTGGCAATCTCATTAATACTGAGAGATGACGTGTTAGTTGCCAGAATGGTGTGATCAGGGGCAAAGGAATCGACATCGGAAAAGACCTTCTTCTTGACGTCCATCTTCTCGAATATAGCCTCGATGACTAGGTCAGCATCTTTGACAGCTTTTTCTGTATCAGTGGTGTGATCAATACGCCCCATCAAATCCTGAGCCTCTGAAAGGGACATCTTTCCCTTATCAACACCTGTCATCACGTCACTGCGAATTCGTTCCATCGCCTTATCGAGAGCCTCCTGCTCGATGTCCACCAAGTGTACATCAAAGCCGTGCCACGCTGAGACATAGGCAATGCCCGAGCCCATTAGACCTGAGCCGATTATCGCAATTTTGTTGACTTCCAACGACATGACCCCCTACATCGCGCTCGTCATAGCTTCGAGGATCAGATTCGCAAGCGGATCACTTTCATGGGCATTTCCGATTACTTCTAGCCGCCTATCTTTCATCGCTTGCCTGAAGTCGATATCACCTGTGAAGATACCAAGGAGAATCTCAGCATCAGCTTTGTAGATGACATCAGGACTGGGATATTCTCCTTCACGGAGCTCCATACCCTTCTTCGTTACTACGATGTATTGTGGTCCAGCCTCGGGTGTGTAAACCTGTAGTATCTTTCCATCATAGGGACCTACCCACTCCTTTACTCTCTCCTTTAGGCTATCCTTTTCGTTCACTTGATGTAGGAAGAAGTTGAAAAACTCTTGTAGTCGTTCTGCCATGTTTAGTCCTCCTCTTTTGCAATCCACTCATCAATAGCCTCGTGCATGGCTTCATCAACTGACGAAGCCCATATGTTTCCCTTCCGTTCACGGACCGTTTCCAAGAACTTGTCGTACTTCTCGCCTTTCATTAGGACAACTACTCGTCCTTTGCGATCGTCGACAAAAGCCTGATGAGCCATTTTCTTACTGGTCCAGTACTCATGTTCCACATCATCTTTTTCAAGCCGTGGATAAAAGGGCCATTCACCACTTGGATGATCTCTGTATTTCGCCATTAGCTCAACCTCCATCTCTTTACTAAATCGCCTTCTGCCTCTATGAAACCTGGCATGAACGGCCATTGCACAACATATCTCATGCCTTTAACGCCGTCAACTTCACCACTAGACCATCTTCCAGTGTACACGCGGCCTCCAGTTCCAGAAACCCATCTGCCCATAACAACCTCGATTAGACCCTGTAAGCTCAGATTGGCTTCTTCAGCCCGTTCTTCCAGTTTCTCTTTCATTTCCTTGTCAAAATCTACTTCTACCATCTTTACTCCTCCCTGAATGCGAGCCGAGTGTAGGGATTACCCCACCGCTCGTCGTACATTAGACCTTCAAGCGGAGGTCTACTTGGGCCTAGCTCTCTCATCCTCTCAGGTACACCCAAACTGAAGGCGGTCAGTGGTTTCCATATTGGCGGAATACCCAACCGATCCCGTACCAGTTCTGCATGTCTTGGGTCTGAACAGACAAGGGCGTCATAGGCACAACAATAACCCAGTTCGGTTGCAACTAGCCACATGTTCTGAATAGCCATTCCTGCCACGACAGAACCAAACAAATCCAGTGGATAGGTATAGTTCGCATCGTGCCAAGCCTCACTTGCACAAACGATTATAGTAACGTCACTATCCTCGGGGTAACGGAATAGTTCACCATCACGAAGCCTGCTGTAGACTGATGCGCGATAGGGATCATTGATGAACCAGTTTCTTCCGCTTGTAAGCTCGAACGGGGCTCCTCCAAAGGCTGTCTGCGCCATTTCCTGAGCGATATCGGCCAAGAATTCCTTTGTTTCTTGATCATCTCGGATGACGATAAACCGAATCATAAGCATGTTCTCTGGGCTTGGAGCATGTCTTGCTGCATCCAAGATCAATTCGACGTGCTCATCCGGGATGCGCTCGTCCTTTTTCATACGCCGTATAGATCGGCGTTTTTTGATTATTTCTACGGCACTGAGCTTCTCCATGGTTTCAGGAGATTCTTCGGACTCAGCAGCCGCATCGAATTTCTCTGCTGCACTTCCTGCCATTCTTTTACACATCCTGTTTGTGATTCTTGTCTTGCTGTATTGTTATATGGCCGTTTAAATCTATTACGAGAATAGTGGAATCAGTCTCAAATGTGGAAGATTATGAGTCAATTAGTCTCTCTTCCTCGACAAAAAAGAGGGAAGAAAATGTAACTAAAACAGCTTAATCAAGTATGTTCGTAGACTAAGTGTAATGTCCACAGTATATCCTGATGCTGGATTGTCTCGTTCAATCCAAAACACGAAAACATAGGACCCAACCGGTAATTCTTCGTGAGGGTCAAGTGGGAATCCGATGTCATTTGCCTGCCATCCCCCCCAATAACCATCAAGGCTTTCTTTGGACTCCGAGATGTTGAAGGATTCTTGGAAGTCTTCAAGGGTTTTATTGTAGAGGCGCCAAGAAATGAGATGCGAGCCGCTTTCGATTGGACGTTCGACATCGATATCGATGATAAGCTCGGGATGGTTATACGTAGGTTTGATAGTGAAGTTGGTCACATAGTATTCAGGGTAGAAATCAAAATCAGAATAGTCCTCTTGATGAATCACTTGCACCCGGGGCATACTAGCCAAAAAGAGTCCGACTACAACGATGATTAGAATACCCGAACTAATGAGAATTGCATGTTTTCTGTTCAACGAAAACCTCGCCCATAGATTACATTCTATCTAAAGCATACCTGATTCTCTATATTAGTATGTCTACGGGCAGAATAGCATAAACGTTTGTAGGTGAAAGGGGTTAGCTTTAAAGTGCAGTGAGTATTAGCCCAAGAACCCTGTGTGTATTTACCAGATATTCGCCTTACCACACAAGCTCACTTATGCCGTGTGAGTGTCTCGAGGATGAAGCGCTGGTATTCTCCCGGAACGCATAGCGCTTCACTCGTTCTGGAGAGGAGCGGAAACGCTCCTTTTCACCCTATTCAACATAATATCTCCGTCAATCTACAGGCCGATACATTCTAGATTGATATTCTCGCCGATTATTTTCTCTACTGCACGAATCTTCTTCTTGTTTTCAGCGGTAACTGTTCCCACCAAATCGTCAACGATTTTCCCGGTTGTGTATGTATCGTGAGCTGTCATCATGATGGGCACGCCCTCTTCTTTTGCCTTGGAGATAGTCCGAATATCGGGTCCAAGCCCGCCGGTCAAAATCAACAGATTTGTATCAGTTTCCAAAGCAGCCAAGCATATGTCAGACCGATCACCACCAGCAATGACAGCCTTGTCCTTGGCACGTCTGAACCATTTCAGCGCATGCTGGTAGCCCATAGATCCAATCTGAAATTGATCAATCAATATATCTTTCTTCTCTTCACCAATCAACATCTCGCCATCAAGTGCACGTTTTATCTCTCCAAGACTGGGACTGAAAAGCTCGCGGTGTTTGTATACAACGCCACAGAAGTCCACTCCTTTTTCTTTGAGAAACGGTATGATGTCTTCTGTTACAGCGGATTTCAACATTGGCGGAACCATGTTCAAGACGACACTTATCGATTCGATACCGTGTTGTCTGAAAAGATCCCGCTGAAGAAGGACATCGTCAATTGCTGAAACATCAGGAAAGTTTACCAAACAAATAACTCGACAGTTGAAATCTTTAGCAAGCTGGGGCGTTGAAAGGCCTACATGGAGCAGATGCCATGGTGCTTTCGTTCCTTCCAGCAAAACGTACTCTTTGTCCTTAGCTGCTTTCTTGTAACAATTCTGTATTTTAGTCAGGAGCTCATCATGACCAATCCTCAGGAATTCATCATAGCTTGACTGGGTTCGTACTACTGGACAAATACAGCCCAAGTCTGTCGAAAGGTCAAGAACATCCTTCATGACGAGAGCGTCCTCGTCAACATCCACATCGTAATCGTGACTTCGCTCGAAACTCTTCTTGCCAACAGGTTTGAAATATCCAACAGAAATGCCTCTTTCACGTAGCTTAGAGGCTATCGCAATAGCAACCATAGTCTTACCACTAAGAGTTTCACCGCTAATCATGATGTTTTCTGTCA
Source organism: Candidatus Lokiarchaeota archaeon (assembly GCA_014730275.1). Classification (NCBI taxonomy): domain Archaea; kingdom Promethearchaeati; phylum Promethearchaeota; species Promethearchaeota archaeon. The sequence goes on from WJIL01000096.1 coordinate 54,165, forward strand.
TGTGATCACCCTGAGATTGTGATTTTGACGTCAACAGCTGACACTCCTTCGTTTTGCTCATATGCAAAGACTGGATTGATATCTAGCTCAACAATATCACTGAAATCAGTTACTAGTTGGCTTATACGTAGAATGGTATCCTCAAGGGCCTTTACATCGCTTGGTGGCTCACCCCTGACACCCTTGAGCAAGGTAGATATCTTCGTTTCATCAATCAGAGCCTTGGCGTCGGTCCGTGTCATTGGAGCTAATCTGAAAGCCACATCCTCCAAGAAATTCACATAAACTCCTCCGGCTCCAAACATGATGAGGGGGCCAAATTGAACGTCCCGAGAACAGCCAACTATCAGTTCTTTGCCTGCTTCAGCCATTTCTTGTACGTCAACACCGTAGATAATTGCTTTAGGTCGTCCGTCCCGGGCGTTCTCCACAATCCGCAAGAAGGCTTCTTCGACCTCTTCTGGTGTCTGCAAGCCAATTTCGATACCACCAACATCGCTCTTATGGACTATATCGGGACTGGCTATTTTGAGGACTACGGGATACCCAAGTTCCTCCGCGATCTGCTTTGCTTCTTCCGAACTTGTTGCCAGCTCAATCTTAGCCACCGGGATACCATAAGCCTCCGCAATCGCGTGGGCTTCGTGTCCAAGTAGAACTCTTCGCTCGTCTTCCCGAACTTCCCTGATGATTTTTTGAACCGTGTCTTTATCTACATCAAATTTCGGCGGAGTTTCATCCTTCAGGCTGTCACGCAACACTGTGTAATGATAGAGCTCAGCAATGGCATTGACGGCTCGTTCGGGAAAATCGAATACAGGAATGCCTGCTTCATTCAGTACAATTCGTGGATAAACCATCGAATTCCCGCCCATAAAGACCGTAACGATGGGTTTCTCCGGAAATTTCTGGTGAGTATCGACCACTGCTTGTGCTGTCTCTGCTTCCTTTGTCATGGCCTGCGGTGTCAAAAGCACAATGAGTGAGTCAACATTCGGGTCCCGGAGAGCCGCTTCCATGCATACAGTATAATCCTCTGGCTGAGCCGTTCCTAATGCATCAATTGGATTGTAAAGTGCAGCTGCAGGAGGAAGGCGTTCTTTTAGATAATCTATCGTATCTGAAGAAAACTGTGCTACCTCAAGTCCCATACCTTCACAAGCATCCGTGGTGATAATCCCAGGGCCGCCGGCATTTGTAATAATTGCGACACGATTGCCAGCTGGCAAGCCCATATCATCATAGACATTAGCGATATCGAATAGCTCAGATATGCTTTCAGCGCGGATTACACCACATTGTTTGAAAGCCACAGTATAGGCGGTATCACTTCCAGCAAGTGAACCGGTATGAGAAGATGCAGCTCGAGCGCCAGCTTCGCTTACTCCAGATTTCACTACAAAAACTGGTTTCTTCTTGACAACTTCCTTTGCGACCTCCATGAACTGTTTCCCATCAGTCACATTCTCAATGTAGAGTAGGATGAAATGTGAATCGGGATCATTGCCGAAGGCCTTGAGGAAATCAGATTCATCTAGCAGTGCTTTGTTGCCCAGACTCACGAATTTCGAGAATCCAATCTTTTCCATCAATGAATAGTCGAGAATCCCAGTCATGAGCGCACCAGATTGAGACGCGAAAGCGATTATACCTTTCTCAGGTGTTCCAGCAGCAAATGAGGCATTGTAGGGTTCACTTGTATTGATGATTCCTAGACAGTTCGGCCCCTGCACAATCATATCGTATTGCTTGGCTATCTCAACCATCTTACGCTCGGCTTCTTGACCTTCATGTCCTACTTCTTTGAAACCAGCAGTTATGACAACAAGAGCTTCAACTCCTTTCTCACCGCACTCTTCTACAACCTCTAGTACGAATCTTGCGGGAATTACTATGACTGCAATATCCACATCTCCAGGAATATCACCAACTGACCTGAAAACCTGAAGACCCAGTATTTCGCCACCTTTTGGATTGACAGGATATATGCGGCCATCATAACCGCTATCAAGCAGGTTCCTTACGACCGAATTGCCCAGTTTACCCTTTGTAGCCGAAGCACCAATTACAGCTATGGAATTGGGACGGAATAGAGTTTCAATGCCTTTCTGCTTATCCATTAGTTTGGAACCACCTGTAGTGGTTTTCTTCAGGACTACTCGAGCGTTGATTATAGTTATAGCTTATGGAATAGCTTGGAATACCCCCCTTGTATTACTTACAGTCATATCCTCACGATATCGATGTGTGTTCTAGGTGAATACCGAGATGAAGTTAGTAACTCTACACGTTCCGGAAACATACATTGCTGGTTTAGAGAAGCTAGTGGATAGTCAGCTCTATCCGAATAGATCGGAAGCAATTCGAATTGCTATCCGTGATCTTCTCAAGCGCGAGCTTTGGGGTTGAAGAACGCATTCGTGGCCGGTGCTCAGAAATAGTACTGTTGTTCACCGGACTATCCAATTGATATGTCTCCGCAGCATGAAAAATCATCATTAGTGTTAGCGATTCCTGGGCAATTGCCCAGGGAAGTCAATTTTTCTTTCCATTTGAGTATACTCAACTGTGAGAACTAGGTTATACGTAAGAAATGGTATTATAAGCTAGTTGAATGTTATAAGAATGAAGCTTCAGTAAACAGGAGCGTGCAGTCACATAGGTTCCGATGTGCCCAGTAAATCTGATAATAGAGCTAATCTACTGGGAAAAAGGAACCAATCCGATGACTTGGTTAATGGTTGCCCTTGTTACAAGGAATTTGATGATGGGGAAAAGGTATGTCTGAATAATGATGACGTAGTAGAAATCAAACCAATTTCAATCGCCAAATCATTCTTCAGCAGTATCGATTCTTTCGAGAATTTGCAGGATCTCAAAAGCGATAAAGAGAATGTTTGTTATTTACTGGTATATCTGGATGATGAGAAAAACGAGGCATACTGTGTTAGCAAGGGCGAGAAGCTGGTAATTAATGGAAATGATGTAAGAGCAGATGACCTTCGTGATGCTCTTAAATTTGTAAATCTCGGGGGAAAATCCACGGACGGCGAGATATGTTCCACCTGTATGTACAAGTATTTGATTACGCTGTCGGACATTTTTCAGGGTGTCATTTCAGAAGAGGAACGAACAGAAATTATTGCGATTTACATCAGAGAGATTGCCAACAGAATGGCACAGGATATGACGGGTGCAGAATCGGAAGAAGTAGAAGCTGCGAATCAGAAGGAGCACATTAAGAATCGCATCGTGCAACTGATGGAGCAGAGGGCGAACTGGGAGGAGATAATCCGCCAGATGAAATCGCAGGGAGCCGCCGTCAAACAAGTGCAGCTTCTGGATAACTACAGGCAACTCAACAGGCTCGAAACAACCTTTCTATCACAAGTGCAAACAATGATGGAAGCTGATAACAACTTCATTGCGCTGAATGCATTGCGTATGATGATTGCAGTAGCTGAAAAGGCGACTAAAATCTGTAATCGCATTCGTAGCCTCACGCATGACCTAGAAGATGCTGGGAAGATGTCTGCCCAGTTGAGCTGCATATTGGAACCTCATGCTGAGCGTAGAAGGAAAATCGAGCATAGATTCGATAGAGTCGAACGTGTTCTAAGTGAAATGGAAGCTTAGATGACTCTGCAAAGAAATGATTATCACAAAACAGAACATATTATACGGATGGATAATATAGAAGGACATAGATTCCATAGTCTGAGGGGCAGTATAGTTGAAATCAAAACAAATCGTCGGGAAGAAGGATAAGATTCAGGTTGTAAGGGGCTGTCCATGTTTCAAGCGGTTTGGTGATGAAACACTCTGTGTGAATGATGACGACATTCTCGAAGTTGAAATGATTGAAGTCGATCCTTCCCTTTTTTCGTTCCATGAAACCAAAGAGGATATGGAGGAGGAAATCGCACCCGAAGACAATGTATGCTACTGCTCAGTCTACATGAATCCCGAAGATAACCGAGTCTACTGTGTATCCCAAGGTTGGCCACTACGTATACACGGAAGGTATGTTCCTGCCGATGAGATGCGCGACGCGTTCCGATTCCTCTCTACGAAGGATCTATCTGCGCCCGCGGAGATTTGCTCAGAGTGCATCTACAAATTCCTGTTGACACTAAGTGACACATACTCGAGCGATATGAGTAAGCAAGAACAAACAGACGAAATCAAACGGTACGTAGACAAGTTCTCTCTTATGATAGCAGTGAAACTCAGTCAAATGGAAGGTATGGAAACCATAGGTACAGAGGATGACATAAACAAAGATGTAGATTACCTCGAATTCCTGCAAGGTTACATAATGCAGCTTCTTGAACAACGTAGATTCTGGAAAAATCTGAAAGAGACGTTTGAGAAAGAAGAATCTGAAGAGTGGTTATTGGATATCATTGAGAAGCGTGTTAAGCTTGCCAGGCTTGAATACCAGTTCTATTCACAGACCATGCAACTGCATCATATCAACGACTTTCATCTCCTCATTCGGAATCTAGAATTCATTCTCAAGACTGCAGGAAGTATACTGAATCTGAATGAAGATATTCATGAGGTCATTAGATCTGACAAGTTTCGCGAAACGGCAAAAGATGATGAACGTCTCGAAAAACTTGTAGCCTATGGAGAGAAATGCAGGGCAATCGAACACAACTTCGCCAACATATTACAGATTCTGAGCAAATTATGAAGCTACATAATTCAGGAGCAATCTGGGGCATTGCTGATCAGAAGGGGCCTTGCTGGTTTCAATCCCGAGCAATTACTTCACAGGGCCAAATCTATCATCAAGCCACTGAATGTACTCTCGTACGCCCTGCTCAAGAGGGACGTCTGGCTCCCACCCATATGATTTGAGTAAGCTGATATCGATATCAGTTACTACAACATCTCCGGCCCAACCCCTTTCAGAACCAGTATATTCAATCGTGGCTTCTGGAACACCTGCGGCTTCGCGAACTAGTTCAGCTATCCTCGCCACTTTCAATCGTTCACCTGAGCCCACATTGACAGGCTGATATCCCTCAGTCATTTTCTCCGCGAGAAGCATGGTGGCATCAACAGTATCGCTGACATACATGTATGACTTCTCTTGCTGACCATCACCAAGCACTTCAAGGCGAGTAGGATCTCGCTTTAATTTCATATAGAAATCATACATTACACCGTGTGTTGAACGAGGACCTATGATATTTGCCAAGCGCATGCTTACTGAATCAATACCGTATAATTCTGCGTAAGAAGACAAGTACATCTCAACAGCCCCTTTGGCAGCACCATAATTGCTGATAGGACGGAATGGAGTACTCTCAGGGGTGGGGAATACGTCTGTTTCTCCATATACCGTGCCTCCAGAACTCGCAAAGATGAAACGGTTGATATCTCGTTCCCGCATGCTTTCGAGGATGTTCATAGTTCCAACCACATTGATTCGAAAATCAAACAGAGGCTGGTCCACACTCAATCTTACATCTGGTTGAGCGGCAAAATGGAGGACAGTATCTACACCTTCTAGGGCTGTATCAACATCTTCTTCGGCAGTAATAGACCCTTCAATAAAGCGGAAGTCTTCTTCACCCTCATGATGGGCAATATTCCGCCGGTCTCCTCCAGATAGGTCATCTAGAACAACTACCTCGCATTCATCAAGCAGACGATCGACCAAGTGGCTGCCGATGAATCCTGCACCACCAGTAACTAGTACACGATTCAAGCGTAATCACAACAAATCCTGTCGTATCGGTCATAGGGATAAATGTTGTTGCTAGACGCTGAATCGAGGATCTGAAAGAACAGCTTTCAGAAATGAGAGAGCAGTAGGGTTCTCTTCAGTCCGATTCCATTCTTTTACGAATTCTTTGAATATCTCCATCTCTTCGGTTACTCGCTGACCAGTCTCTTGCAGTGTCGAGGCTTTTACGTAATCTCCCTTGCCCAATCCCTGACAGATGTGTTTCATCGCGTTCAAGCCCCAAGCCAGTTCACCGTTTTTCCGCCCAAATACAAACGGAAATGACTTGCACACACCCGGGCGATAGGGATAAATCATGCATTTGTTCTCCTTAAGGAATATACACCCAGTATCTTCGAGTTTTTTGAGGGCAACATACGCCCTACCCTCCTCAGTTTCAACAGAAGGTATCTTTCTGAGGCCCCGTGGAACGCTTTCATTTTCAGATAGAACGTAGAAATCAATCGCCCTTAGCAGTTCCTTCGCATCTAAATCGAGCAGTTTTGCGATTCGCACAATATCGGTACCTGTAAGTGTCACAAGCATATTTTCTTGGGTACAACAGGCAGCACAACCTGTGCATTCGAACCGAATGTCGACAGTTGTACTTTCATCAGGTTGTTGCCTGCTGGTAGACATATCTGAGCTACAACTCACACTAGAGTTTGTAAGTATTCGCCTACCCGTGAGACTCCTTCTTCAATAGTATCCATATCTGTTGCAAAGCTGAAGCGTAGATTGCTATCATAGTCAGTGCCAAATACAGCTCCAGGAACTGATGTAACCCCAACCTTGAGAAGCAACATTTCTGCGAGTGTTGCACTGCTTATGCCATAATACGAGAAATCGGGGAAGACATAGAAAGCCCCTGCAGGATTCACGCAACCGACGCCTTCTATATCACAAAACATATCCACAATACGATTGCGTCTTTTCTGGTATGCTTTTCTCATTTTCTCGATGCCACTCTGATCACCTTCAAGAGCTTCAACACCGGCATATTGGACGAATGATGTTGCACAGGAAGTTGTATTTTGCTGGATACGAACCATGCTATCGATAGTTACCTCATTCCCAATAGCGTATCCAAGACGCCATCCAGTCATTGCATAACTTTTGGAGAAACCATTAATGATGACAGTATGTTCCAGGGCAGGATCTATTTCCAGCATAGATGGCTGCTTGAATCCATCATAAACCAATTCTTCATAGATTTCATCTGAAAACACAACTATATCATGATCAATCGCGAGATCATGGATGAAACGAAGGTCGTCCTTGTTTATGACGCCACCTGTTGGATTATTTGGGCTGTTAATTACGAGTCCACGAACATCTTTGTTTAGGGCTGCTTTGAGAGATTCCCTATCAAGGCGATAATCAGAATCAGTCGAAACATCAACGGGAATTCCACCAGCTGTCCTTGTGAGTACCCGGTATGTTGGCCAAGCAGGTGCCAGAACAAGAACATCATCTCCCCGATCAATCGTCGACAATATAGCTCCAAAAAGGGCCATTTTTGCACCGGGAGTGACAATAACCTGTTTCTCCGGATCGAAATCCATTCCACGATTGGTATACATATCGGCTATTGCCTTTCGTAGTGGGGGATGACCTCTTGCGGAAATATACCGCGTGTGGCCAGCATCAAGTGCATTCTTAGCCGCCTTGATGATATTTTCGGGCGTATCGAAATCAGGTTGGCCTACCTCGAAATGGTAGACTTTCTTGCCCTCGGCCTCCAACCTGTTAGCCAAGTCAAACATTTTCAAAGTTCCAGAAGCAGGGATGCGCTCCATGTGGTGCGATGGCCATGCCATAATTCTTCACCTATCAATTGATACGGTCAGATACTACGGGGCGGTCACCAGTTCTTTATTACTATTTTCATAAGAACTTCGAAAAAGCAGTCATCAGCTGCTCCTTCTGGTACTCGGTCCCGAGAACCTGTATTCTGTCAAGCATCCCCTCACCAATGCCTTCATGATAGGCACGAAGAATGTAATCAACGCCAAGTGGATCAAAACCATACAATCCAGCACAAAAGGCGTCCAAACCAACTATATCGAGACTAAGAGCAACACCCCCCAAATGTTTAGTTTCTCTGTTTTCTCGTGGGCCCATGATTATCTCGCCCAGATCCATGATGCTGAAATCCGGTTCAAAGACAAGAAGCAGATCCAAGAGAACATCAGATAGCTGTTCATGATACACAGATTTGTCTTTTTCAGGTAACAAACCAAAGAGGTTCTTGATGGCGCCGCTATAAGTAGAAACTTCAGGCTCAATCTTTGGTACTGCTAGATTAATCATGAAGGTATTCCCAGATAGTAATCGAGGCATTTCTTTCTGTTCAAAGAAGTTTCCAGGCATATCGACTGGAGCCAATTCGGCCTCGGAGAGATTAACAAGATTCACCCGGCTGGACTCGAGTTTGTCATATCCGCTTTCCGAAAAAGCCTCCCACGCGCTTCTAACTGGGTTATCGCTTTCCAGTATGTAAATAGGAGCAACTTGTTCAAAAGAATAGACGATTGCCTCAAGCAGCTCAAGCGAAGTGTTGCCGGGTAAATCAGGATTGTATACTGAGGGTTTTATCAAAATCCGTTCCAACGGTCTCTGAAAGGGAAGAGGCTCAGAAAGCTTGGAAAGAGCTTTGTTCAATGTCTCTCGAGGATTTCTACGAACAGCGATAGCCACATGTGACCCGGAAATCATACCTCGATTAGGCCCAGAAGAACCCTTTAAGTTCATGTTTTCATAGAGAAGAATCGTTATGACCTTAAGTGCTGATGAACGAGCCAGATATTCGAGAATGCTTTCATTGAGGGATTTTGACGAAAATAAGATGCAAGCAGTAAAAAACACACAAGTTGGCGTTGTAGGAGCTGGAGGATTGGGATCCAATTCACTCAGATTGCTCACGTCATTGGGGTTTGGACGTATCAAGATAATCGACAAGGATGTTGTAGAGCTTTCAAATATCCAAAGGCAGAATCTCTACCATACCGATGATATCGGAAAGCCCAAAGCTCGTACTGCAGCAAGGCGTCTTTCGAAATTCAACCCACATGTTGAACTGGAATATGAGAAGACAGAAATCAACTCCAGTAATGCCTCAGAACTGCTGAAGGACACTGACTTAGTAATCGACGGGCTGGACTCTTTTGCCGCTCGGCGAATAGTGAATGAAGCCTGCTTTGAGTTAGGCAAATCATTTGTGTTTGCAGGGGCTGTCGGATACTACAGCAATCTGTCAACATTCGTGCCCGGAGAAACTTGCTGCTTTCATTGTGTGATGAAGGATGCTGAAGATCGTTCGGAGAACACTGTAGAGGAGGTCGGAGTAACCCCAGAACTGCTTCAGCTCGTAACAGCAATCCAAGTACGAGAAGCTGTGCTACTTGCCACATCGGGTGAGTCCAAACTCATGAATAAGCTAATGACCATAGATTTGGCGGCTTTGACCTTCGATACATTTGATATTGCACAAGATTCCAACTGCAGAATCTGCTCGTGATGTGACTCAGGTTTAGGCTCCGAAGAACAGTCTTCGGGCTCTTTTTCTGCGCTCATCTTCGTCCTCTTCATCTTGAGGCGGAGGTGGCGGTGGAGGTTCGATAGATTTCCCTTTCTTCGAGGCTTCATCTTCCTCTTTTTCATCAGTTGGGGTTTCAACTGAGCTTGTTGATTCCGGTGGTGCCTCTTCCTCAACCGAGGGTTCGTCCAGTGGACTCCAAGTCTCATCCTCTTCTTCCTCCAGTTCGGCATCAGATTCTTTCTCGGCAGTACCATACGGTGATGCTACTCGAGGTGTAAGAGCGTCTTCATAATCATCCCAGGTGAAGCTATCATCGCCTTCATCTCCTACGCTTTCATCAGATTCGGATGACTTGGGTTCTTCTGTTGTGTCCATTTCGGAAGCAACTGGTTCAGATGCCTCACTTTCAGTTGTATCGTCCTCATCGGACAGTTTGGATTCATGTCCCTCCGCGGCTTCATCCATGGATTCCGGTTCACCAATATGGAACTCAGCTTTGAAATCTTTGATGATCTCATCTGGTGATGCCTCTTCTTCAGCGGGTGGAATCTCCTCTTCGTCGTCTATTGATTGATCAATAGTAGCCTCAGTTTCCGAAGCAGAAGGTGGTTCTTCTAATTCAGATGTTTCCGGGAACGAATCCGCTATTGTGTCTAGTTCCTCTTCTTTGCTAACAACGCGTGGTGCAGCTGATTCATCATCGGGCATTTCAAAAGAGGGGGCCGGTGCGGATGTGGAAGGTACATCAGTTGTGGGTTGTTCACTGGAAATTTCATCACTGAATTCCGGTTCTTCAACCATTTCGTCAGAAGATTCGGACAAAATATCTTCCTCTTGAGCTTCCTCCCCTTCACGAAATTCAACGCCCAAGGCGTAGCTCAAGCATTCCTCGCAGCGTTTCGCCGCTGCTATGAGACCATCATTGATGAAATCCTCGAGACTCTTGGCTCTATCAGGATGGCGCTTTGACCATTTGAGAAAACTATCAACCATCCGCAAAGCGTCTCGGACTCCAAGCCAATATGATTCATCCTTGTGTGAAGTCAACTGTTGCACCAGTTGCATCTTGCACATGCTCATGAAAAAAGCCTTTGTATCATGGATGGTCAGTTTTCGTCTATTGTTTGATCGCGGGATTCAAGAAGATGCCCAACCAGTTCATCAAGTGCATATGCAATTTCATTCCGTTTGAAATTGTCAACACAGGATGATTCGCAGATGATAACCTTCACAGGAGTTCCTTCTCCAATTTCTTCTTCAATTTCCTTCCTATAGACAGATTCGATATCGGAGTCTTCTTCGGGCATTACGATAAGGGCGGCACTGGCACCCCTAAATGTGACACCTAATAAAACGTCAAGGGCCGAATGCCTAGGTGACATCAACAGCATCCTTACGTCGGAATCATCAGTTTCTACCTGTGCGCTGCTAATTCTGATTCCGTCCAGCGAAATGACCTGTTCGTTTAACACCCGTAGAACATCCATAACCAGATCATCATCTGGGCCAACCACCGTTATCTTGAAAGCAAATCTCCCCTTTTCATTAGTGCTATCACTATTTTCTGTATTCAACAGCTGGTCCTCCTGCAAAAATCCACTCGCAGAGAAATAAGTCTTCTTAATGCACTTTTTGCATAAGCTAACGTTGATAAAGTCATCTTGTTCGGTTCAGGAGTGAGACTGAATAAAAGTGACTGTCACAAAGCAAGAAGTATTCCAAGCGCTGGAACCAGTGAAGGATCCAGAGCATCCCATTTCCATAACAGACGAAAGAATGAGTATAGTCAAAGAAGAGTACATTGAAGTTGAAGATGACGAAATCAGAGTGGAATTCAAACCAACTGTACCCTATTGCCCGATGGGTGGACTAATCGGTGTTCTTATTCGCAAAAGACTTGAAGACGTCTATCCCGAAAAAGACATCAGTGTTAGGCTTCTACCTGGCTCCCATTCTCAAGAATCAGCAGTTAACGAAATGGTCAGCAATGATCAGAAGTATGAGAATGTCCTCGAACAGATGAAAAATAGAGGAATGATTTAGTCGACTTACCAAAGCTAAGCGATACATTCCGCTATAGCTTTCAAGAAACGAGGCGTGGTTCCAATGGAATTGCCGGAGAAGCTGGTGATAGCGGGTTTCATTTTGGTAACGATGGGTGCAGCTATCCTTGGATTGATTGGACTGAGTGAGGGAAATGGCTTCTTCGTCGTTTTCCCCTTCTTCTTTTTTGGAAGTACGAGTGGATCAATGCTGTTACCATTTATCGCCATTCTCATCCTCAATCTGGTAATATTCGGTGCGTTCCTGTTTTGGAGCAGACGCATACTTGGTAGGGAACAGAAAGAAGCGCTCGCTTTGTTGATTGAAGGAGAATGTGAATTCTGTGGCGCGCCGGTTCCAAGGGATTCGAAATACTGTCCAGAATGTGGAAACCCAACTACAAACAGCGAAGAAAAAACAAGTCGAGACGGGCCGCAAGGGCGTGACTGACTATGCCATTCATCAGGGAAGTAGCAGAGCAAGATTTGGAAGTCATTAAGGAAATTGAAACAGCGTGTTTTCCAGCTCCCTGGGACCCCGAGATATTCGATATCTTGGCACGGTGGGAAGGCACTATTCCCCTGAAAGATGGACGAATACTCCATATGAAAATCATCGAGAATGATGGCCAATTGTGCGGTTATGCAGTGTGGGAAGAGATTAAGGAGGGTGCTGAAGGCCATCTCATGAATATTGCAATTTCTGAAGAGAAACGGCAGCAAGGATACGGGAAAATGCTTCTAGAGCATGTATTCAAATCACTCCGTATCGGTGGGCTTAACGAATGCTGGCTTGAAGTCAGAGAGGGAAACAAGGAAGCCAGATCCCTTTATGAAAGCATGGGGATGAGCCCAAACGATCGTATCCCCAAATATTACGATGGTGAAGATGCCATCATCTATCGCATAAAGCTATGATTCCCTTACTCTATTTTCTATGACGCGCGGACCTATAATGTCATGAAACAGTTGCAAGTATGCTTCATCTTGGGATACAAACGCCAACGAAGGGCTGCCCTCCTTTGAACCCGCCAACAGGATTTCATTTGAATCGATAGTCGCAAGCAATGCTGGAGACTCTGTTCGCCATATGCGCCAGCCTTTCAGTTCTTCTATTGCCTCGGGGATATCAGCAGATTTCGGTACTATGAGAATGCGTCGACCGGGTTCCTTCACCTTTCCAAGTATTGATGAATCAAGAATAGCAGGATCTATGACTGACACTAGAATAGACTCTTTGGCTCTTTCAATCATATCATGAAGGTAACCTTGAATTTCTTCTTCGCCAGAGACATACCATGTCCTCTCGTTTGCAGGAACGCTGAGTTTTTGACCTGCTTCTGTAATAGCCTCCAATCCCTCAATTGTGGAAGTAACCACATTAGTGATTCCTTCTACAGTCGTATCGAGCGATTTTCGTAATGACGTAACCTGTTTCTCTCGTTCAGTTTGCCAACGGTTAGACTCCTTCTCTATCGAACTTGTTAGCGAATTGATAGCCTCATTCCTTGCTTGTCGAATACTTGATGTCTTCTTGCTAGCGGCGTTATTGGCTTCAGTAACGGTTTCTGTAATCCTTGTGTTGGTTTCTGCGACATCAGTGCGTACACTCTCCATTACGCGATGATTTTCCTGACTCAGTTTTGTCTTCAAGTCAAGACCCAACGCCTCAAATTTGCGGGAAGCATACATATTTGTTGAAATGAGGCTTTCCAGGGCCTTTTCTAACACCTTGTCTGACTGTTTCTGTGTTGCTTCAGTTGTTTGTTCGAGTGAATTCCGGTACTGTTCTGTGGCCTTATTTTGTGAGGCTTGGAGCTGAGTTTTCCTTTCTTCTAGTTTCGAAAGGACAGTATCCCAACGTGAAGTGGTTGTGTTCACTAAACTGTTGAATGATTCAGCTACGATATCGGACATTCTTTGCGGCAGTTGGTCAATGGCAGTTCTGCTTTCACTTAGTTTGGTTGTGGTCGTGGCCTCAAACTCAGTAGCATGGGATCGTAAGCTCTCTTTGCTCTCCTCCAGGTATTCAGTTCCAAGGTTCTCAAGCTGATCTGCATGCTCATCCCCAATCTCGGAAAGACTCTTCTCAACATCTATAGCAGTCTCGCCTAGCTGCTCTTGGTTAGCCTCAATCTCACCTGTTATCTTCTCCTCTAGAGAATTCACGGATGAAGATACCTTTGTTATCGAGGAATCGATTTGAAGACTAGCACCAGCTATCGCTGTAGAAACTTCAGTACTTCTCCGATTAATGCTGGAGAGAATCTCCTCTCCTAGTGCTCTCCGCTCTTTCAGACCCTGTCTTTCTGCTTGTGCCAGCGATGATTCATATGAATCCATCTTCTCCGAAGAGCTCTTGTTGATGTCAGACGTGACTACATCCAACTTCTTGCTTGCATCTGCAACCAGCCGTTGGTCTGAATCAGATTGCTGAGTAATAGCAGTTGCAAGCAGATTTTGTGCTTTCTTTGCACTTCGCTCTATTTCACTTGCCGTTGTCTCTGAAAGATTCGCAACCCGTTCTTCCACGTTGGCACCTGCCTCTTCAAGAGAACCACCAAATGTCTGTGAGAGTGCACCCAGCTCCTCATTGATTTGCACAATCGGCCCGTCTCTCATTTCACGAAGGGAGGTGACAGATTCTTCCATTGCTGCCTCCAACTGCTCAATCTTCTCCTTGATGTCCTGACTCATTTGTTGTTTCTTGCCTTGTGTGAACTCGTCCAGCTTGGTTTGTATCTCGGTGGGCAGTCCACGCACAATGTCGAGTCTCTGTCCGATTTCGGACGAGTATTCTTGTTGTAATTTCATGGATGCTTCCTTAAGACCAGTCATCTCACGTTTCAATGCAGCATTGAATTCCGTATGGGTCGATGAAACAAAATCCCTTGTCTCAATAACCTGGCTTGTAACAAGCCCGTTGAATGCCGTTTCAAGGCCCTCGGTTAACGTAATGAATTGCTGGGTTATCTCGTCAAGCTGATTGTGAAATTCGTCTTTGATACCCACCGCATGATTGTCAATTCTAGAAACTTGATCATCAATGATAGATTCAATCTCACTACGGGCTCTGCTGACATGCGAATTCATAGCTTGAACAGTACGGGCAAGACGTTCATCCAGCTTCCTGTTGAGTTCCTCATACAAAGTCTCAACTTCGTTAACGTATCTCTGAGACGAAGATGCAAATTCGTTTGCGACGTCAGAGATGTGTGTATCAAGCTGGGTTTCAAACCCTTGAGCAGTAGTATTGATGTCGGTCAGAATTGTGTCATTCTTGTTCGATATGTTGGTTACAACAGAGCCGAATGTGGATGTGATTTCGTTCTGAGTTTTTTCGGTAAGCGTTTTCAATTCGTTTTCTCTGGTTGTGAGGACATCATTTACTTGAGTCGCAGTTTCTGAGAGCCGGGTATCAATTTCCTTAGTAGTCTCGGCAACCATCTCATCCAAATCTGTCTCTAGTTTGGCTCTACTTGCATCCAGATTCTGGCGGCTTTCTTTCAGTCGATTCCGCAAGAAGGATAGGAGCGTTGCTTTTGTTTCGTCAATATACTCCGAGAAATCAGTTTCAACATCGGATGAAATCTCCTTCAGGTCGGTGTACTCCTCAGCAACTAGTGAATCGATCTTATCCAAATGCCCTGAGACAGAGGTTTGAAGTGCATCAAGGTAGTTCTTGTTGGTACTCTCTACTTGGTCTAATTGTGCACGTATGGATCGGGATGCTGAATCCATATACGTCATCACTTCTTCGCGCCAAGCTTCGAAAGCTTCGTTCATAGCCCTGCTTTGTTCCAGAGTAGATTGGATTTGGTCCCTAGCTAGTTGGGCATGCTCCTGAGTCATAGAACGAATGCTAATGACCAATTGTGACAGTGCATCTTGTGCTTCATTGTAGGCGATTGAAATATCTCGGTCCATTCTCTCAACGGTAGCACTCAAATCTGAAGAAGTTCCTTCAAGAGTGTCCAGGAAATCCTTGGATACTTGAGCGGTGTCGTTCGTCAGACTCTTAGATGTTTTCTCGCTGGCTTCACGAATAATATCAGTTGATTCCGACACAGCCTCGGCCACAGCTGATTCAGCAGTTTCTATGAACTTGTCTGCATCATCATGGAAGGCCTCGATGGAGTCTATTGCAGATGCATTCTGTTCCTTCAAGTCCTTCTCAAGTTGAGTCGATACAGTCTCTATGTCTTGTTCGATTTCTTGTTGACCCTGATCCAGCTCAGTCTGAAGCTGGCTCATATTCTCACCAAGAGATTCCTCCATGGTGGCATCAATCTCTGACAAAGCAGATTCCATAGAATCGGAAAAGCCTTCCAGTGAATCACTTGCGATTTCTGAGACAGTCTCAGTTTGAGATTTTACGGCCTGAAGCATCTCATCCTCGTATGAGGTTAGCTCATTTTGAATGCGGCTGCCACTCTCCTCAGCCTGCTTCACAATTTCCCCAGCAGTGTTTGAAGTCTCATCAACATCGGCGTCAAGCTTTTCATATGAGCTTTCAGCGAAGCCTTCAACATCTGTTATGAGAGTTGCAAGTCGGTCAGAAAAAGCTAAAGCAAGGGGAACCGGGCGATAGATAGGAACTACGCCATCGACTTCGGTAACCAACCCCTTTTTCTGAAGCCGCTTCAAAGCTCTCTCAACTTTGGTTACGGTTTCACCAGAGACCAGAGCAACAGCACCAGCTGTCATATTGCCACCAAGAACAACCGGCAGCAGAACTTTGGCCTCGAGCTCGGTTATGTCCAAATTAGCCCTTAATGCGGGTATGGTTTCTGTTACGGTATTACTCAAATTGCATCCCTCCGTTGCACAACGGAAATGTTACAAGTTTAGTCTGTATCTTCTGTCGATTTTGTTTGTTTCAATTCTAAAGCAAGATCGAAAACTCGCTTCAAGTCCTGAACCTCAATAGCAGAACAACCTCCCCCCAGCATAGCTTCTACAGAAATGTTGATTGAATCCTTTGACGAGTTAACCTGAACAGCTTCGAAAGTCTTAGGAATATTCTCTTGAAGAGAATCGATTTCTTTCTTGCTATAGGCTCCCTCTGCAGTTATTGTCAATATCCACCAATTCAGGGTAATATCATCGATAGCCGATTTCATATCATTATGATCTGAGAGAATCGAAACATAAAGCTCGAAGGTCTCAAAATCAAAGATTCTGTAATGTGAAGGATTGAGAATGACCAAGCTCTTAGAGTAGTCAAAATGAAACAGTAAATCATCTCCAGCAACGAGCATCAGATTGTTCTTCTGAGCTTGTGCGAAACTACCCCACATCCTTCGAAAACGGCTGGTAAAGTGTTTGATAGAGCTAACACGTAATGTATCCAGAAAATCTCGGATAGGTAGACGCCTATCAGTCATTTGTCTTCCTTTTCGTTCCAGTATGTATCTTCTAACCTCATCGAGATACTGACTGTAGCAAAAACTCGGTAGATCCTGTGGATCCACCCCCAAATCGATGAGCAGATTTAGGAAGCTACGATCTTTGCACGCAGGGCGTACGGTACAACTCAATCGATCCTCTTGGCATGCAAGGCATTTCTCCTCGAAGAGCTCTATGAATTCTCTAGCAAGTCTCTTGTCGACAGCGGAATCGAGAATTTCAATTCGTTCTGCCAGCTTTTTGCTTTCTTCGTCTAAGACTTTGTCACTCATGATTTGCTGCCACCGAGATGAAGCTAACCCAGTGTTATGCCAAAATTTGCCATTTACAAGGGGGATTACTGTTCAGGGTTTGAACATCGAATATGCAGAGATAAACCTATGCCCCCGGTTACTGCTTCTGCACCAATGCCACCGATAAATCTCCGAATTACGAGCTATTTTGAAATCTCAGTAAGTTTCTCACGCCATTCCCGGATTTCGCTATTTAGTCTGGCTATATCATTCTCGTTAAGCGTCGCCGTTGGAGGATAGGATTTCAGCTCATTGGCTCGTTTGCCCAGTTTGAATAGTACGGGAGTATGCGTATCTATTATGTTTGTGAGCTGATCTCTAACGGATTCTATTGCGGCAGCCATTTCATTGGCTTCTACATCAGCATCCACCATATCAAGTAGATGTTGCATCAATGAATCAAGATCCTCGGGCATATCGCTCTTGGGCTCATCTACTTCTTCTTCGTTCTCATTCTCTGAGACGGTTTCTTCCTTCTTCTTCTGCTGCTTGGCAGAGCCGGTGTTCAGATTGTCGGTGGCCTCTTCGACTAGCTCAATGGTTTCATCAACTTTGTCTAAGGTTTTGTTGTACTTACGCTCAATATCATCGAGTTGTCGTACAATTATACCCACTATCTCCTTAGTATCTTCTATCGAAGTGTTTAGATCATGAAAACGATCTTCCAGGCCAGACAAATCCGCAATATAGGTTTCGAGGCTGTCAATTTTCTTCCGGATTACATCAGACTCGCTGGAATCCTTAAGCTTATTCATAGTATTACCAAGACCCACAACTGAACCAAGCAGGTCTTCGATTTTTTTCTCAAATTCCGCTCTCCCTTCCTCAATTCTGGAATCGATTGATTCGAGTTTCTCGGCAATATCCTCCTCGCTCGTTAATTCCGAGAGCTGATCATGGAGGTTGTCAAACTGTTCCTCTGAAATCCCCTTCGAGGTATCAAGTTCATCTTTCACATCGGTTAGCGAAATCAGAATCTCGTCAAGCTTTTTGAACATGACGTCTGTTTCCTTGGACTCGCTCATTTCTTTGACAAGATCATTCACGTTGCCAATTTTCTCATTCGTTTCTTCGAGGGTTGAAAGAGGGGAAAGATCATCTTTGATAGAATCTACTTTCGAGTCAAGAGCATCTTGTTGTTTTTCGATACTGCCGCTCATTTCATCTAGTTTTTTGTGAAGAGCGGTTTCTTGCAAGTCTAATTTCTTCGAAATATCAGGAATCTCTTCAACACTACTTACTTTCTTCTCCATGGTCTTGAGCTGCTCATTGAGAGCTTCAACATCTTCCAATTTTGATGTAGAAGTGGATAGTTTCTCTACTTCACCACGAAGCTCAGTAACTTCAGTAATGAGTTTGTCCAGCTTCTTTTCCATATCCTTGGCTATTTTGTTATCCTCTTTGGCGGGCAATTTATTCCCCTACCTGCAGCTTCTGTTTGCTTGTTTTTATCCTCCGTATTTAGCCTTTCGGAAAAAAAGAGGGTTGCTTTCCGATTACCTTTATGTTGCATTATCGCACAATGGATCACAAATCACGAGCCCGCAGAAGGTCTAGTCCCTGTTCGTCTAACATGGGTAATAGAGTATCTCGCTGGGTTGAGTTCGTCCCTTTCCAATCGATAATCGCGGCCTTGACTGGTTCCGCAGATCGTTCAGCCATGAGTTTGACAACTTCTGATGTCAAATCATCCATAGCATACTTGGGAGCCATATGTCCCATGGCAAGACCTTCTTCCAGCACCACTTTGTTGAACATGCTTGCATAATGCGTGCCACCAAATCCAATGTAGGCAGAATCACCGATAGATTCTCTTGCACACCTCATAACTGCTGCTGCTACTGCTGCTGCTCCGCCTTCGTGATGCCAGTACTCTTCATCGCTTCCAAGTTCAACAAACAGCATCGGTGTATCCATTCTTGTGGGTCCATGATGCGTAACTTCTAGTGACACATCGAACTCCTCAAGATTCCGAGAATTGCGTTGATTATAGAGTTCCTTGAATGCTGTTCGCACAAGAGAAGCGGCAGAAACAGACAATCGATATGGTTCACCACCGTATTTTGCTTCTGGACCGAGGTTTCCTGTGCTATGTACAAGCAGAGAGGGTCTCCCGGATTTAGATCGGTGACGAGAACAGAAAATGAAGGCGTCTGCTTCAAAGCGTTCTTCGAGGTGGTTAGTATGAATCAGATCTCTTTCAGTGGTAATGAGGAGTAGGTTATCATCCAGTGCAAATATTGGGTTTTCTTCGAATTCTTCATTGGTTTTTCCGAATCCGTATTCAGTGAGGAGGACATTCTTGATGGTTTGAGATGCAATATCTTTCTCGGAGGTTACAAGAATCCTCAATCTGTATCAACTCGACAAAGCTTGAGCAATGGTTCTAAAGTGGTTCCAACCTTGATTTCGATTTCCTCACCAAATGCTTTCTGAAGATCCTTTTCTATTCGAATCTTGTATAATTTGACTTTCTTGAGTTGCTTGATAATGTCATCCCGCACCCTAAGCAAGTCATTCTTGTGATACTCGAGGTTTTTCTTGGCCTCCTCAACATTTTCTTTCAATTCATCCCTACGAGAATAAACATCAGAATCAGCGTATTCTCTCCGTTTCCTTTCGATTTCCTTTGCTTCCTCTTGGAACTCAAGAAGGGCACCTTCCTCAATCTTCTCAGCTTCTTCAACAGCCCGACGCATTAGTCGATCCTTTAGGGGAAACGCTTCTTTATCAACAGCCTCTTTCAAGCCCTTCAAGCCGGAGATAAGGTGAGGGTATCCATCGGGATCGCTGACAATAGCTTCGTACGGATCCTCAAAGTAATCATTGAGCGCTTTCTGGCCTTGCGGCGGCACTCGTACACCTGTATCGTGCTGCAGGAACTTCTTCACGGGTTTCTTCAAGGTGTTCAACTGCATTCTCAGAACACTTGCAAGATGATCCGCATCATCATCTAGTGTGAGCAAATCAGCCACATTGGAGCTTTCCTTGAATTTCTTGAATTCCTGTTTTGCCTCCTCATATTCTTCTGCTGCTGTCTTGATTTTGCCCCTTTTCAAACGAATCTCCTTCTCAAACTTCTCGCGGCTATGAGATAAATCTCGCAAGGTATCAATGCGGTCACCAATTCGCTCAACAGCTCCCACCCATTTGTATTCATACAGCAGTTTACCGATTTTCTTAACTTCAACTGAGAGCTCTTTCATCATTCTATCAAGTTGCTTGATGATGCCCTTGTAGCGTGTATCCATACGCTTGATCCATCTTGCTCCAGCACCCCAAATGTCTTCAATCAGGTGGCGAATCTCTTCCTGCATTTCCTCGGTGCTTTCGTGCGTTATTTCCTCATCAACATCAAAATCAGCAACTACTTCGTTGATTTTGCGAGCAAACCTGGTAGCTATTGCAGTAGATTCGTCATCATCATCTTCGCTCTCCTCAAGCAATTCTTCAGCAAGTTGTTCCATGTCTTTCAGAGTTCGATCAACAGATTCATAGCTCTTCTTGGCCTCTTCGCGGAAATCACTGGATTTCTCTGCGAGCTGCTCGCGATACCATTCATCGAGCTCGTCCAAACGGAGTTCTTTCATGCAGCTTCCACCTAATCGAGTCAAGGGCCTTTGCGAAGTTTATCAATTTTGTGAAGAGCAAACAATTGTTGCACGTTTGTGCACCCTTCTTTTGCCCACAATGGGGTCAATACTCTGAACATAGACTTATATCAAATATCAACCAGATTGCCTTCACAAATCAGTGATGAAAGATGTCTGAGACTCTGAAAACAGGAAGCAATGTCCCACGCATAGACGTGGTTTATCGCGTCGAATGCTCATCATGAGGTAAGGGTCGCAGGGGATTCTATGTTAAGGAGCTCAGCTTGGTCGAAACTGAAGAAATGGAAAGCGAACTATTGCGGAATCCGGCTGGGTATAAGAGCGGATTTTGGACATCCTTCGTAGTAGACGACAAGGTTGTCATAACGGAATCTACCGAGGAAATGGATGTCTTCTCCATCAAATCAATAGACAAGAAGGAAGGATCAGTCAAGGTGCACCTAGGATATACATCAAGTGATGAAGGCAGCCTTGGACTTGACTTTGAAGTAGAGCTAATGACTTTTGAAAAGCCATTCATGCTTATGAGACATTCCACGATAAACAAAAGCTCTTCGAGACTTGAGGATTTGGTGGTGTACCATTTCATGGATTTTGATGTGGGAGGCCCCAAGAGCTACAAGGATGATATTGGGGAATATGATTCAAACAACCATATGATGCATCTATGGGATGAAAATCCATTGCATGTTACTCTGAGCTCTTCAACTGAACCAGATGGATGGGAGATTTCACCCCCGACCAAGCTCAACATAGAAGAAAGCAATCGCGATCTCAAGAAGAACTCTATACTCGGTCCGCGAGACGTAGCAGTGGCCCTCCAATGGAATCTTGGTAGGCTAGAGATAGACGAGAAGCGAACTGTAGAGGCCCTTGTGACAGCAGCTAAGACAAAAGACGAAGCCATAGCACGGATTTCTGAAGCATGGGACTGGGTAAATCAGAACTTACGATGATACTGGTACGTAAAGCCTGGCAGTACCGGTTAAGTACGGAGTAGCCCTTCGAGTCTTCTGAAGCCCTAAAAAAGGAGGGGGGAAATCCCCCCTTATCTCAACCAAGATATTCAGCAAGCAACTCAGCACTATTTGTAAGTTTAGCCGGAAGGCCTTTGTTCTCCGAGTTGCCGCCTTCTAACAACCCCATATCCATCAACGTACGGAGGTTCCACTTAGCTGTAGAATACGGTACATCAGACCTTTCTGATAATAAGTCAGCAAGACCTGTTACCGTTAGCTCATGACCTCTCAGTAATTCTGCGCTTCTGCGAAGCACGAACTTCTGAGTGTCGGATAGTCTCTCCTCTGCCAAGTCAAAGAACGCTTGCGCAAGATTCTGAAAAGTAGGTTCAGTTCTCTTTGCTTTATGAGGACAGTCTTCACAAGTGGTTGCGCAGCTGGAGAATGCACTCTCTCCGTGGCTTGATTTCGTAGTCACCTTCTGCTGCGCTGACCCGACGTGGATGGGCAGGCAATGCGGATGTGGATTCACTACCCATTTCGCTTTGTCACCTCTTAGATTTAGTGAGATAGAGATAGAAACCATCCGTTTATAAATTTGGTTAGACGGGGAATGAATCAAAAATCATCTACACAAGGCAAACCAGGCCCTGCTCTGAGATTCTGTTATCAAAGAACAGAACCGAATTATCGCATTTCTTCGGGTATCTCTCGCCCACGTTCTCGGAGCTTAGAGAAACCTTCGCTGTAGAGGCTCATATGGTGTCGTATGTCTTCTTCAATCTCTGCAAGCTTCTCAAGGTGCAGCTGCACAGCATCAAGACCCTCTTCTTCATAGTCTTCCATCATGTGCGTGAATACATCGCTCATTTGAAGCATCGATTCCTCAAGTCGAATGCTCAGGTCAATCATAGACTGGACTATTTTGAGTGATCCTTCTTCGGATAGCTGTGCCATGAAATCCTCAAGCGCTATTCGTGCTTGCCGAGCACTATCAATCCTGCCAGGAATAATCTCATCCCGCATAGTATGCATCCACCCCAGTCGCTCACTATGAGTAAGAGTTCGAAGCTCTTTAATCGAGAAATAGGTGGTCCATGGTGCAAACTCGGAACTCTCGTAATCTATCCAATCCTCAAAGGCATCGATTACCAATGCCCAACCATCTTCGGAAGCTGACATATCACATCTGCATGTTAATGAACATCGTAGGTTATAAAACGAACCCAAAACCCTCACATGACAATGAACAACCAATCCACCGACATAATGCTCGATATTCTAGAGCAATGTAAGGAAGATGGCAAAATACCCCATCCAAAAGAGGATCATACCCGTTTTCTGATGGCCAACGGTATGGGTCAGAAGAAAGAGGATGGATGGCTTGTCTCACGGGAAGAAAGGATAGACATCTCCATGGCCCTCATGGCAGAAGGTGTTGACGCGGAAAAAGTCGTCCAACACATGACCTGGAAGGACTTCGAAGGGCTGGTTGCAGGAATACTGGAAAGGAATGGCTATCGGTGTATCGAAAGCTTCCGTCGCATCGGAAATGAAGAAATAGAGGGAATGGAGATCGACGTTATAGGGGTCAAGGAACGAAAGATCCTCTCAGTAGACGCGAAAATGTGGGGAATTCGAAAGGGCAAGGCTTCTGCGCTCAAATCAGCAGCAGAAGACCAATTCGATAGAACGGAACGCCTTGGAAATCACCTTGACACGGTCTCTCAGAAAATCGGTGGACTGGAGCCGGGAGACTACGAGTTGACACCCGTCCTCGTTACCTGGTTCGTAGAGGATATTCAATTTCATGAGGGGATACCTATGGTGCCTGTATTCAAACTCAATTCATTTGTCCTTGAATTGGATCGCTATCACAGCCTGATTAAGCACCTAGAAGGCTCCTTCAAAGGCGGTCAGCAGACACTTCAGTAACCAAGATGAAAATGACTACCCTCAGTGAGCTTCACCTTTTTATGGTGACATGTTCCTCCATCAGCTAGCACTACCAAATAATCCGAGGTAAAACAAATGGCTAGAATGAAATTCGGCCTCGTATATCACGAGAATGTGAATAATTGGGCTACCAAAAGCCTGCGTGAGAAGATAGAAGAGAAAGGACACGAGGCAAAGCCATTTCGCCTTACGGACGTTGCTGCCCAGGTGCCGAATCGATTCACCTACTTGGACGAGGAAGATATCTCGGACATGGACGGTGTTGTGCTTCGAACCGTCGGCTTTGGCACAGGAGACCAAATCACCTTTCGAATC
>WJIL01000097.1 GCA_014730275.1 Candidatus Lokiarchaeota archaeon
ATCGCATCTTGGTTGATTCTATCTAGATACCCCATTAGCGAGAAAGCCCAAACCGCACGTTCAGTATCAACTATGGTTCCATCTAACCAATGCCCTGTGGAGTTGTCGAACTTGTTTAACAGATACTGAAAAACAGCTTCCGTGTCTATACGATCCATTTCATCCAAATAGTCAAGACACATGAGGCCCAAGGCAACAGCGGAATATTCATTCTCCAATCCTGGGGCATAAGCAAACCCCCCGTCATGATAGCAGCCAAGCACGAAATTCAGAACCCTCGGTATGTCGATTGCTGATAGTTCATCAAGAAAAGATAGAGACCACAAAGCGCATTGAGTATTGATTAAGTTCGATTCTTGATCAAGCCACGGAGCTTGAGCAAAACCTCCATCTGACAACTGATTCGTTTTAATGAACTCTTTAATTCCATCGACGTCAAGTTGTTCAAGGATAGATAAATTGGAAAATATTTCAAGAGCGATTCTCAAAGTAATTACGCCACCAGCAGTGCTATAAGAGGAGTTTACAGGGGAAAACACATCATACGTCGATTCATCGTTTACCAAATCGCCTAGGAATGATTTGCATTCACTCCAGTCAAATGCATACGAATAATTCAGAATAGACAAAACATTGTAAGGATCGCGAACTTGAAATATGCTAAGTTCAGATTTGATTCTGGGGTCTGTAGGCCAAGCTCGTAGATATCCATAGAATGCACCGTCTTTAGAAGAATATAATGCCAGAGTATAATTAATGAGAGCTTGCCCTCTCGTTGTTGTATGGATATCCGAATGTTCAGATATAATTCTCTCTTTGTAAGCGAGATTCTGGTTTTTGTTCAACGGTATCAACTGTGTCAATAATAGAAAAACAAGCACTATCAGGACTTGAGGGCGTTTCGTTCTAATTTTTCGTTCCTCCAAAAAAAGGGGGGTCGACCCCCATTCTAATAGGGTGTAATTACGTAATCTTTTCCGCCACCTGTTGATACAGGAGTCATACTGGATACGTACTCACCATCACTAATACAGAGGAAGGAATCGTGTGCACTTTCCCATGCCTCCATATAATCTTTAAAAATGTAGTCGGCAAGAGACAACCCCCAAACTTCCGCAAACAGCTCAGCGAAAAAGTCCGCAGCCATTGTCTCCAAGCTACTAAACCAAAGGCCAGCAATGAGTCCTACAGCTGTTCCAACTGCAATATTCGTACCATCTCGTATATCCTCTAGGTATTCCTCTAGGAGATACCGAGCTCGCGAGAATGCTGTAGCTCCATCGTATCCGCCAGTGGGTGTATCATGGTACGGAATGCGCAATCCGGCAGTGTGTTCGTACCAGAAATTGATAGCAAGGAATGCTGCGGCATCAAGAGCAACCTCTCCTGTATAGCCGATAACCATTCGAACATTGGTTTTGTCCTTTATTCCTTCAGCCAATCGTGTGTCAACGATTCCATTTCCTGGACCCAGCGAGTTACATGCTGAAATGAAAACAAGTTCGCATTCACCATTTACATGGCTCCAATAATCTACTACCCTTGGATTCAAATCTGCGCCATACATATCGACATTCGGCCCAGTATTGGTCAGTTCTCCATGACTGCTTATGTGAACCCGATCAGTGGTACTCAGATATGATCTCAGTCTTGAATGGGTAGCACTAGACCCTACAGCTTTCTTAATTGTAATTGGAATGTCCAAACTGGAGCTAGATTCAGCATAGAAATCGTTATAGAAATCTAAGGCTGCTTTTGCTCCAAGATATGCATCATAGTGATGATCACGTTTGGTGCTAGGAGCAATCAAGCCAGCTTCTGGAATTCCTAATGTCAGGGGTTTCCTTTGGTTATGTGTCCTAGGATTTTCATTCACCAAATAGAACCCATAGATTACAAAAGACATTATTACTAATGGCAAAACTACATAAATTGCATAGAGTTTGGCCCTTGTTTCACGAAACATTTTACTCCCTAAGAGTTAGGGCGTGATTATATCTAATAAATATTTTTTTTATCATATACAAAAAAATAATAGTGTATTTTAGCCGTGCTGCTAAGATAACGAGTCATTAGTAGGGAAAATGACTAGGTTTGTCTTCGTTTCAAGAACGCTTTACTCATCACAAGTACGCCCATTCCATGCAAAAGCCCCTAGCCGCTTCAGGTCATTCTTTCATATCCGAAAAAACCATGTAATGCATTTATCCTGCCATACCGCGAAGATAAGCAGATGTAGAACAATCATAGAAAATGGGGCATTTTGTTCGCCCCATTCGTTCTTCTTTCTTGATTTGTTTCCATTCAGCCATTCATATTTCATTTCACGGCATGTTCAACTGTACTGATATCCCACGACTCACCAGTCCGGTGGAAAATCTCTCGTGCAATTGCTCCATATGATAGGCCCTCCTTCCGGAGAGAACATGCCACTTCTATTACTTCATCATTCATACGAGTACCGATTCTCTTGGCTTTGCGTGCGCGAATCATCTCAGCCAGTTCCTTCAAATACTCAGTTCATGTCGCATATATTCGACCTCTTTTCACAGATAAAATAGAGCTAAGAAACTCCATATGTCACTGAGAAGGTAGAGTATGACAGAAAAGGAAGTGGTGAACGAAGCGCGAACGTGGGACAGAGGATTTTCACTCATTCAACTGTAAGAAACAGGTTATCTGGAGAAACAAGCAACTTGAATTATCTTTGAGAAGGTGAGTGTTGCTGGTTGGATGTTTGCCGGCGTTTGCTAGAATATTCTCATGGATGTTAGTCTAGCATACGCAATCGTTATCAAGTTCGAATGTCAAACCCTGTAAACAAGAAATGTGGAGCTCGCAAGAGGAGGAACAGGCTGTGGAGGAAGAGAAAGCAAGGGATACAGCAGCAACTGAGAGAAAGAAATCAATCGGCCACAAAATAATGGCGGTACTTGAGGTCATCATCGTAAGACATGTCATCTACACCTTAATAGCAATGGGTCTTTTGTTGTTCATGTATGGAACTCTCGACCCAGAGCCGTTTCCGCTTGAGGCATCGTATATTGTGGGGTCACTCTGGTTTGTAATCCCAGCTCTCATGATATTCGGGCTAAGAAGAAAACCTTCCAACTACGGAATAACCACAGAAAAGGCACCAGAGAGCATAGACCTTGCATTCAGTGCTTTTCCCTACTTCCTTCTGACCTTTGCAGGATATGTAACCCTCATGATAGGCGGATGGTCATACCTTGAACCTTTGGGGGCCCTACTGATGACTGGTATCTTCCTGCTTTCCACCTTCCTTGTTGCCAGACTGATTTCTACCAAGTATAACGCCTTTGACGAGATGAAGCTACCAAAGGAAAAGCATAGGAACAATGTGGTTGTCCTGATCATCCTCCTGATGTTCCCAATCCTATTGGCGGTCGCATTGGATAGCCTATCCGTAGCAGTCCTCCATACGGTAATCTGGCAATTCATCTTCTCAGGTTTCGGTGAGGAAATCTTCTTCCGAGGATATATCCAATCTCGACTGAATCAGGTCTTTGGACGCCCATATGAGTGGAAAAGCATCCAATTTGGTCTTGGGTTATTCATCACAGCTGCATTGTTTGCAATCAGTCACATGTTCAGTATCGCAGGCTTCCTGATAGGTGACTTCACCGTGGATTGGTGGTATGGCACTTTCACATTCGTGGGAGGAATCCTCTTTGGATTACTTCGTGAGAAGACGGGTTCGATTGTTGCATCTGGAACGCTTCACGGTCTAGAGGCTGCTGGAGAAGGAATAGCAGCTGTCTTTGGATAAGACACCTGAATCAAAATCAAGTATTCAGGAGTAATATGAGTGTATGAAATTGTGAATCCGCAGACTCCACGCCAAGGGGAAAACCTGTGGGGCAAAAGACAAGTATCCTGGTGATAAAGTGAATGTCGAGTCGCAAAAATTAGCAGACAATAATGAATAGACATGCGAGAATTCGCTCTGAAACAGCTACGTTCCATATTCTATGACTCCTTTGCAGCATTTTGAACACACTTCTGCGATTATGACTAGAGTTCAAAAAAAAGAATGGGGGAGATCCAAGCTTCGTTAACTTGAACCTCCTGTGGGGACGCTAGGCCCCCCTGGATTTTCCTATCCAAAATATGACAACTAATGCCACTACAGCAACAACCGCAACCACACCGACAACCAGTGGGTCAATCGGTATTGGGGCTGGCGGAGCAGTAGTAGTCATAGGCGTATAGTTAGATGCCACTGGAGGTGCAACGGTGAATCTGTCAAGGGTCTCAACATGCTTCGCAATAATGAAACCTTCTGTTTCAGATCCGGATCGATCGTCCTTCCATGCTTCGGCAATGTACATCTCCGCAAGTCCCTGATGATCCTCTGGCCGGAGATATGTTGGGCCTTTCGGACAATCGATGGTGAGTCCCTGCTCCAGATGCATAATCATGTCATCAGTATTGAGATCAGGAACTGCATTGGTCACGTTCACCAAGAATTGCGCCGTGGCAAACCCGCTTGCAGTGAATAGCTCGGGAACACGATACGTCAATCCGAAAGCTCCATTGGGCATGATGTTCCTTTCGACGTGTTGTTCTACCATCCAGTCGTTGACATCGTTATCTGGCAGCTCATAACCATACAGGCAGAGACCAGTAGAACCCTCATAGGTCGCAGGAGGGGTCAAACTATCCTCAATAACGTTCATAGACAGGATATCAATGCATGCTCCAGAGATTTCCATGTCTGCCGCAAGATCATAAGTCTCCAAATCTTCATACAGAAATGAGAAGTCACCAGCCCAGATCACAAACAGATATTCGATATCATATGTGTCATCGGCATCCTGGAGATTGAAGATGTACGGCGAGAAGTCATTGGCTGTAAGCGGTGCATACTGAATGCTTCGCACATTACCACCTTTCTCCTCTATTACTTCCGTCATTGATTGGACGCCACTATACCCGAAGGAATAGTCAGCAGCCAAGAAAGCAAAGTCCGTGTAGTTGAGATAGTCCATTGCATAAGTCACACCTGCATAGGCGTCATGCCAGTTATTCCTCGCAATGCGGAATATATACGGATTGAAGTTCTCCGCAGTTAGTGTGGTATCAGCAGCCGGACTTATGAAATACAATTTCTCGTACTCTTCGGCAATAGGAGCGATTGCTGCGGCAACGCTACTATAGGTTCCTCCAACGATTATATCAATGCCATCTGTTTCGATTGCGGATGTCACAAGCGATGCTGCTTCGGTCGGTGAACCCTTTGTATCATAGTATATGATTTCATAGGGCCGACCTGCTTGAGTCTTATTCTCGTTTTCATACCCCATCTCCGATGTGGCATAGACCATTCCTAGTTCGAAGCCTTGCTGTGTCCATGGTGCATAAAATGAAAGGCCAGCAGTTGTGAAAGGTGCAAAGACGCCTATTTTTATAGGCTCTTCGTCTTGTGCAGCAGCTGGTCTTACAAGGAGAGCAGGTAGACATATAGATACTAACAAGAGCATCGAAATAGAAGCAGAAATCAGTTTAGTCTTGTTCATATTCTCTTCTCCCATATCCAAGCACGAAATACTCAGTGCTTTTCCATATATACTTAGAATGCCGGTATATATCTGTTCAGTATGACTTGACGAAGCAATACTGAATGGGTTTTCTATAGGTTATAGGGCTTCATTCCGAAATCTTTCGAAGAAAGCCAAGACAAATGCTATTGAATTCATCAGGTTGCTCAAAAGTAACTGCGTGGCCAGAATCAGGAATAATGGTCATTTCTGAATCAGGAATTCTGTCGTGAATCAGCTGAGAATACGGATAGGCTGGCTTCAGGATGTCTTGCTCGCCGGCAATAATACAAGTCGGTACGCTGATTTCAGACAATCGATCCGTGATATCAAGCATCAGAAACGCATCAAGTAGTCGCACAAGTGCGGGAAAATCCAGTGTTTTGTAGCGCTCCTTGGCCTTTTCAAGGATTTCAGTTTGTTCACTGATGAATGGTTCTGCGAAATTAAGTGGTACAGTCGCCCGATAGAACATCTCAGGGTCCTCGACCTCGCATGCATAACGCCATAACAGACACATATCACGGAGCAAAGGACCAATCTCCGAAACAGCACTACAGGCCACAAGGCTCCTAACCGCGTCGGGGTATTTCAATGCAAAAACCAACCCCAATTCAGCTCCATAACTAATCCCAACATGATGAACCTTGGATATACCTAGATTCTCAAGAAGAATCATCTGGTCATCTGCGTGCATTTCGAAGGTATACTCTCCCTCCGGTTTATCGCTCTGTCCTTGCCCACGCATATCATAGAGTATGACTTGATGGTGCTTAGAGAAAGCAGGAAGCTGGTTTACCCAGCCTAGAGTGTTTGAGAAGATACCATTACCAAAAACAACAGGTTCACCTTCACCATGGATTTCATAGTAGAAATCCATTCCATTCACATTGCTAATAGGCATAACTAATCTTCCTCCTCCCCGAAATCTTCCCGCAGTTTTCGTTTCAAGATTTTCCCAGCTCCCGAAATATAGGGTTCGAAGCTCTCCATAAAAACTACAGATTTCGGTATTTTGAACTTTGCAAGTTTCCCCTTGCAGAAATCCAGTATCTCATCCTCTGTGACGTCTTGACCCGATTTGGGAATAACAAGAGCACGTCCCACTTCACCCCATTTCGGATGCGGAACTCCAATAACCTGCACTTCGCCAATTTTGGGATGTTCTTCCAGCAATTTTTCAATCTCCCGAGGATAGACATTTTCCCCACCGGAGATGAACATGTCCTTAACTCGATCTACAACATAGAAGAAGCCTTCATGATCAAAGTAGACAATATCTCCGGTCCTGAACCAGCCATCCTCATCTAAGAGCTCCTCGTTCAGTTCTGGCCTATTCCAGTATCCTGTTGTGACCGTGGGACCTTTGAACAAGAGTTCACCGGTCTCATTTGCGCCACATTCCTTCCCCGTTTTGGGATCAACCACTTTTGCATCTATGAAGAAATTGGGGGTGCCAATGCTGCCGATTTTCTCTACTGCATGCCACGGATCAAGAGCGAAACAACTAGGTCCAACTTCTGTCATCCCAAAACCTTGCTTGAACTTGACGCCGTGTGTATTTCTGAAGGTCTTGATAATATCCAACGGGAGGGCTTCTCCTCCGGATGTCAGGAACCGAACACTACCGAAATCGATTGACTCGAAGTTGGGGGTATTCATTAGCATTCTATACTGGGTAGGGACAGCAAAGAAGAAATCGGGTCTTTCAGTATTGATGAGTTCTATTACTGTCTGTACATCCCATCGGCCCATCTGTACTATTTTTCCGCCAAGAATGAAGAGAGGTATGGCATAGACGTATAATCCGCCAACATGAAAGAGGGGTAGATGGTTAATGTAGATATCACCAGGAAGGATATCACGAATAGTGTTCAGGGTGTTGAATGCTACATGACGATAGGTAATCATAGCTCCCTTCGGTAGCCCCGTTGTTCCCCCTGTGTACATAATACCCATAGCATCGTCATAGGAGATGTCTACAACCTCAGGAGGGGTGATTGGTGCATTTTCCACGACATCTTGGTAGTTCAAAGCCCCATCCAGTTTAGGTTCAGTTTCATCCAGCGAAATCCAAAAATCTACATCCGTCGCCTCTTGTAGCTCAGGTACAACATCAGCTGTATTTGCGTCATAGCAAAGAACAGATGGTGCAAGGTCATTGACAAGATTCGTTAGTTCTCTGGCCACAAGACGCCAGTTAAGAGGGCTGAAGATACCACCACACTTCTGACAGCCAAAGAAGGTTTCCCAGTATTCCAAGCTATTGTGTGCCAATATACAGAGTCGATCGCCTTTCTTGAATCCTATATTCTCGTGCAGGCAGTTGGCAACTTGATTTGCTCGCCTGTTGAACTCTCTGTAAGTGTATCTCGTTCCACTGCCAACATCGAAGATAGCTTCATCTTCAGGAGAGTATACTTCTCGCTTGGATAGATAATCAAACTGGTTTGCCACATACATCCCTTCGCGGAGATTCAATTTTCAACCGCATACACACGGTTTCTTCTTAATACCAATATACAAACTGCTAGAAAACTCTTTACCACCATCTTAACACGGCCGCTGCCATGTTGAATCCTCCACCCGATGAACACAATGCTATGTATTCTCCATTGCCATGGCCTGGAGGAGGGAGTTTCCCTTGATCAACGGCATCGTACATAGCGAGTGCAATACATGCAGAGCCTGTATAGCCCCATTTGTCCATGACCGTGTGGGTCTTACCGAGGGGTATACCAAGCTCTTCCATAACAGCCTCGATGGTACGGATGTTTATCTGTGTAAAAAAGAACCAATCAATATCCTCAAGGGTCAGATTGGCCTTTAGCACGCACTCTCTCGTCAAACCAGGCCAGTGCTGAAGATTGGTATCTGCTGGGAAACGCTTGCGAAAGGCAAGGTGGTGTTGTTTGTTTTCAATGGCTTCAATCGTGGGTGGTTCAGCAGTTCCTCCAACGTAGACCCCCACATGGTCATAATAGGAGCCATCCGCGATTAGTTTCGAGGTGATGATTCCCTCGCGTTCGTCACTGGGTTCCAAAACTACAGCTCCTGCGCCATCAGCAAACATCGTGCATGTGTAGTGATCCGTCCAGTCAACGAATTTGGTCATCCCATATGCTCCAACAACCAAAACCGACTCCAATGTGCGATCAGTCTGTATGTATCGAGACCCAACATCCAGAGAGGTGACAAATCCTGCGCAGGCGCAATTGACATCAAAGGTTCCAGCATTCTTAGCACCCAGCTTGTACTGAAGTACGACTGATGTTGCCGGGGAGAGGTAATCGGGCGTGTCAGTACCAAGTATGATTAAATCAAGGTCGTCCGGGCTCACATCTGCATTCTCTAGTGCTTCGCGGCTTGCATGGAGAGCAAGATCGGACGTGGTTTCATCCTCAGCCATAACGCGGCGTTCTTTGATACCAACATTCTCTACTAACCATTCCCCTGTCCCCGGGCGATCGAGCATATCTTCTATTTCTTGATTTGTTACAATCTTCTTAGGCACATACATACCTAAACCAGTAATCAACGCCGAACGCCCCATTATCAAAACCCTCAGTATTCTTTTCGACAACTATCACCGAAAACGAAGCTGGTTACCAAGCAGCCAAGCAGTCTTTGCGGCTAGACTACCTCCCCCTTGGATTCAGGAGTATATGAACCATCTTCAACTGCATCAAGGAAGTTCAGCACTTCCTCATTGAATTTCTCATAGTATTCAATGAAGCTCAAGTGGGGGCCATCTTTTATGAGCACCAACTTCGCTTGTGGAAGAGCATCAGCCAGCATCTCTGCATTTTTTGGTGGAACAATAAGATCGCTGTCGCCATGAATGACAAGTACTGGACAGGATATCTCCTCAACTTCTGGCTCAAGATTGAGACCCAATGTTGCAGAAGCTTGATGTCCCCGCGCGTACAGGGGCTGAGGACGTTTTTCCCGCCATTCTATGATTTGCTCTACGAGAGGTTTGTTTTCTTCATAAAAGTCCGAACTGAAAGTGACGCTATAGCGCATTTCCATGGCCTGCTCTTTTGATAGCGTTTCAGTTGGACTGGCAAACATCAGGGCTTGCGTCTTGTCATCAGCAGAGATAGAATTCGGGCCGGCGAAACTAGTTGAACCAAGAATCAAACTTCGAACCTTCTCAGGATACGAAATGGCCACCTGCTGTGCAATAAAGCCGCCCATCGAGATTCCAAGAATATGTGCACGTGGGATATCCAATGCGTCCATCAGACCAATGGTATCGTTAGCAAACATCTCCATGGTATACGGATAATCGGGCATCGAGCTTCTGCCTACTCCTCGATTATCAAAGACGACACACCTGTATTTTTCTTTGAAAGTAGGAATTTGTCGAAACCACATCCAGAGGGAATAGCCCCAGCCCTCTATGCAGATAAGTGGTGGAACATCAGATGGTCCATGAACTTCGTAGTAGATATCTACGTCACCTACTGTCTCATACGGCAAAATAATCACCTACTTCCGTTTCAGCTTCTCTTCTTTGCGATATCATAATCATATTTCCATCTCCGTCTAGAGGCTAAAAATCAACAATGACACAAACAGACCCATTATACCCAGTAGTGCGAATACCCAATAATCATCATCTCTTATGCGGAATTCAAATTGGGAGGGTTTCAGTTTTCCTAGTTTCTCTCGGATAAAACCAGCCCTGTTCTTAATGGAACCCACAATACCCAGAGGCAGGAACAACACAATGAAGACGTAGACTATGCCTAATCCTACCAACCAGAGTTCGCCTGGGAGACCCAACACATCTCTCAGGAATTCGGTGAGATTCAGTTCTGAATATACTACGACCCCAGCCCCAAGCAAAGGACCGAGTAATGTGCCAATGCCTCCGATAATTGTGTAAAGCATTGCATCTATTGATATCTCGACTCCTAACGCACTTACCGGATCAATGGTTCTAATGATAGGTGCATATAATGCCCCCGCAAGTCCCGCAATTGCGCCACTTATGACTACGACGACTATCTTGCAGAAGTAGCTGTTGTAACCAAGAGCTTGAGCCCGCTCTTCATTCTGAGCCACAGCAACCACCATTCTGCCAAATGGTGACACAACAAGTCGTTTCATGAAAATATAGACTATCATGACACTGGTCAGTACAAGATAGTACTGCACGGGGATTGTGTAATAGAAGGTCTGAGAGTTCGCAATCCATAGTGATACCATTTCAAAGATGTTGGTCCCAAAAGTGATAAACACACCAATGAGGGCAGTCGCCATGATAGCAATAGGCAAAATGGAAGAAGTGAGTGAATCTCCACTTCCGTCTTTACTAGATTGTGTTCTTGCTTTCTCAGAAAACTGAAGGGGGTCCTCGATTGACGCTTTTCGTTCCATCCAGTAAAGAAAAATCATCATGAGAAATGAAACAAAGACCAATATCGGTCCGAGAATATTGACTCCGAAAATAAGAAGGATACCTGTGAAGGCAATCATCACAGGACTTAAGAGAACTAGACCAATGCGCTCGGTTCTTTCTTTTACATAGAGGACAACCATTCCAAAGAAGCCCGCAATGAAAATGAATGCAAGACAGACGTAGAGAAGATACACAGGGGCAGTTCTGAGAATAGCTGGAGTTGATACTCCCAGTCCTGTTTCACCACCCGATATGTCTGGGGATTCAACAAAGAAATTGTAGATAAACATAGCAATTGCTAGAGCAATAAATGCAAAGGCGGTACCTTTCATACGGCTGGTTGTAAGCCCCATGACGAAGCCCAGACCAGCACCTACCATCATTGCAAGGAGGATAGTAAGTGGATAGGGAATGCTTGCGACAAAATTCAGGGGAGGGGGAAGAACTGATGCATCCAATGTGAATGCCATGAAGTAGGCTCCCACACCAAAGAGTGCCACATGTCCGAAATTAAGAAGGCCTGCTCGTCCCAGCTGGAGATCAAAAGACATCGCAAGAAGACCGAAAATCATTATCTGAGTCACAATATAGAGCATAGCTCGAAGCGGAGAAGTGCCTACTGCAGTGCCCAATGGAAGTAGATAGAAGAATGCAAAAACAGCCACTAGCGTTCTGTTCTTTGATAGCACAGCAGGTAGATTACGAATGCCTTCCACTATCCACACAGGAATAGAAGCTATCCAATCCATTATGGCATTGCTGATGTTCTTTGTACTGCTCTCGTTATTCATGTACCAGTCAATCCTCCTGGTTTCACTATCAATATAATGGCCATTATGATGAAGACGATAATGTTCTCAAGAAACGGAATGAAATACGCCGTGAGCTTCATCGCCAGACCTACTATCAAAGCCCCAAAGAAAGTCCCTTCAAAGCGACCATAATGAGCTCCACCAACAACCACTATGACGAATGCAAATATGAGATAGGTCAGACCATGACCTGTATTCGCTCCAATCCACGGAACCAAGACTGCACCGGACAACCCTGCAAGACCTGCACCAAGCATGAATACGAGTGTGAAGAGCTTCTTGATGTCAGTGCCGAGTATTTCAACCATCTCTGAATCTTCTATTCCGGCCTGAATTTGGAGACCAATACGGGTTCTCCGGAAAGTCACAAACATAGCAGCGGCGACTGTCAATCCGAGAAAAATCAGGAAGATTCGATAGGTTTCAAATTTCAGAGGGCCGCCAAAATCGATAATGCCGGTGATGAAGAAATAGCCGATTTGTGAGTTAGGACTAATGAAGTAGGTTACTACTGAACTCCCCCAGACTATCTCAGCGATTTGTGTAATGATGTACATGAAGCCAACAGTCAGCAGTATTTGAGCGACAGCATTGCCATAGAGCCTCCGAACTGTGAAGAACTCAATTCCTCCACCTATGAGAGCCATAACCGCAGTTGCTCCAAGAGCACCAACGATGAAAGCTAAGACAGACATAGCAAACGGATTCGCTGCAAAATAAGAGGAAAACGGCAACGTAGGGTCTAGAAGAACAGCTTCCGTTCCGAGGTAAATCTCCAAACCTAGGAAACCACCGAGCATAAAGAAGGCTCCGTGAGCGAAATTGATAACGTCACACAAACCAAATATCAAGAAGAACCCAGACACCATCAAAAAGAGGAGCATACTGAGTGCAAGACCATCAATCAATCCCTTGCTTATTCTGACGAAAAAGCCACTCCACGAATAGGTGGCTATGGCCCACACAACAAAGATAGCTCCCAGTGCAAGCACTATTACTAGATTCATAATCTGACGGATTTGCGGATTTTCGTCAAGATAGTCCCGAACAGAATCAATCTTTCTTTGCATTGCGAATCTTAGCCTCCTCGAATCTCTAAGTATATCATATGCTCACACCCAAGTATTGGGCTATCAGGTCCTTGTCTTCGATCAACTCGGTCATGTTATTGCCCTCTTGTACAATCTTGCCATTGTCAAAAATGTAGTAATTGTCGCCCAATTCGGACACGGTCATGAAGTTCTGTTCTACCAACAGTATAGTTGCGAACTCCTTTAGTCTGTCAAGTGCTTCGATAAGATTCCTCGCAAGAAGAGGGCTCAGACCTTCTGTGGGTTCATCTATGAGTAACAGGTCATTATCATTCATCAATGCCCGAGCCACTGCCAGCATCTGCTGTTGACCTCCAGAAAGAGTGCCTGCTTTTTGCTTGAAGAAGCCCTCCATATCAGGAAACAAATCGAAAATGAATTCCAGTCGTTCCTCCATGCCTTCTTCAAGGCCGTCCTTTCGCATTGATACAATCAGGTTTTGTTCAACAGTTAGTGATCCGAATATTCTTCTAGTGTCAGGAACGTAGCCAATACCCTTCTGTACTATTTCATGTGTGGGCAGACTGGATATGTTCTCGCCTTTGAACATGACCTTTCCCTCTTTAGGAGGATATAAGCCCAGAATCGTCTTCATCGCTGTTGTCTTGCCGGCTCCATTCCGCCCCAGCAAGAGGGTGACTTCTCCCTTGGGTACAACTAATGATATGCCCTGCAAAATGTAGAATGAACCGATGTACACGTGTGCATCTTGTATTTCAAGCAAGTTTGTCATTTGTATCACCAAGGTAAGCTGTCAATACTCGTTCATCTTCTCGAATCTCGTCTGGAGTGCCTTTCGCAATTATCTTCCCTTCTGCCAGAGCGATTATTTCTTCGCTGAGTCGCATGACGATGTCCATCTTATGCTCAACAACTAGCAATGTGAGATCATCCCCATACGAATCCTTTACCCGGAGAATCGCATCAATTACTTCAGGGATTTCTTCAATTGACATCCCAGCAGCAGGTTCGTCGAGTAAGAGTAGTCTCGGTTCGGTTGCAAGCGCCATAGCAATCTCGAGCTTTCTCTGCTCAGCATGCGGAATCAAAGCAGCAGGAACATAGAGCCTCGCAGGGTCCAAACCCACAATGGTGGCTATCTCAATGACTCTTTCATGAAAGTGGTCGAAAGAACCGGCCTTTTTCAGTATGCCAAAGAAGTTCACCCTAGCTCCACTACAACCCTGAACTGCTAAACGAATATTCTCAAAAGCTGTCTGATGGGGAAAAATGTTCGTGATTTGATAAGAACGCGAAATCCCCTTTCGTGCCCTTTGATGCATTGAAGTTCTTGTGATGTCTTGACCTTCAAAATAGACCTTCCCAGATGATGGGGACAGAGCACCTGTAATTAGATTGAACAACGTGGTTTTTCCTGACCCATTGGGGCCAATAATCGCCTTTATTGAACCTCGCTCGACAGCAATACTGACATCGTTAACGGCAATCAGTCCGCCAAAATTCTTGGTCAACCCACTTGTAGTAAGAATAAGGTCGTTAGTCGAGGTCAATTTGGTATCCCCCAGAGGCTTTACGGCAATTCTGAAGACGGTTGTTGCCGGGTAGTTCAGTCTTCGTCGATAATATACCTTTTGGAAAAAACAAATCGAAAAGAGGATAGCTTGTAACGGTTTCCATAATCAGACTGAAGTCCATTTCCCTAATCCGATGACACCCCTTAGCAGGGAATAAGAGACTATTAGCCCCTTGAAATCACATAGTAGCCCATCTGGGGGAAGATAGAGGGTTCTCGACTACGAACTGGTTCTAGTTTCCAGTGCCGAGATTCATAGACGAAGTACAGCAGACGTGCAATGAGAAGGCCCAATCCAGGTCCATAGAAGAGATATCCCCAAGGAATCGAAAAATCTGCAAGAATTAGACTCACAAGAAAATCCAAAACTGTCGAGACTATGAAAAACGGAGGACTTAGCACAAGGAATGCATTCTTTACGGAAACACGGATTGATCCATGGACTTCAAGTCGGCGTTTGTACCTTTGGAGGAGATAGAAACCAACAATCAAACCAACGAATGCGGAGGCGAAATATAGCAGGGCTGCCATGGTGTTGGTTATCTCAAATGGCCAAGGAGATGGCCGGTCATAGAAGATAGGGAATAGGATGCCCGCTGTACTGAAGATGCTCACTACAATATCTACTGAAGACAATAGCAGAAAAGACGCATGTGACGAAAGATAATTCCCTGATATTGTCTCAGGCCTTTGCCCCTGATACAACGTAATCCAATCCTTCGTTCCTCATCTACTGAATAGACACTTGGCTTTGTTGGTAGCTTGCCTATTCAATCCCGATTACATGATGATTCATCTCTTTCCTCACCAAACATGACAGTCCAAGAGAGTAGGGAATAACTCCTATCTTATGTTCAATACTCTAATTAGAAACCGTGGTATCTCATACGTCAAGGATGCATATCAAGCACAATTAGCTACCCAACGTGAATTACAATTGACAGAAGAGCAGCCAAGGTACTGGGGTTCATGGAAAGGACGCGTAGTAAAAGCAATATCGATAGACAGAGCACGAACACCCTTGCTGTGGAGATGAAATATCTTATAAGCATTAACTATAGTTAATTAGGAAGGTGAGAATTTTGTCGCAGACGCAAAAAGCAGTCACCTCGCAAGATTCAAAGGAAAACGAGGAAAAGACTGAGATGAAATCGAGGAAGTCACGTTTCGTAGCCATTATCCTAGCAAGTACGGCATTGGCAACGCTAGGTGTTCCCTTCATCAGTCCTGCCCTTCCTATCATAAGGGATGTTTTCTCGGTAACGGATGCACAAGCAAGTCTCCTTGTAAGTGCCTATTTTGCAGTTGGGATAGTGTTTTCGCCGTTCATAGGAGTTCTGGAAGACCGTGTTGGTCGGCGTCCTATTCTTGGTTCTTCGTTGATTATTTTCGGAATTACAGGTGGCTTGTTGCTGTTTGTGCCTGAGTTTTGGATGATCTTGGCTATTCGTTTTGTCCAAGGAACTGCTGCTGCAGGTCTGTTCATCACGACGGTTACGCTGATCAGCGATACGTTCGATGGGGCGAAACGCGACTCTGTGCTTGGTTTGAATAATGCAGTATTATCAATTGGTGCTGCAATTTTCCCCGTGCTAGGAGGTTTCCTAGTAACAATTACGTGGAATACACCCTTCGTCGTATACCTTGTTGCTATTCCTCTAGGTCTGGTTGCACTCAAGTTTGTTGAAGAACCAGTAAAGGAGGTACAGGAAACAAGAGAATCCACTACACGAGAAAAAATAACTGCAATTGTTGGTCAAGGCACAATAACGGCATATGCCTCTGCAATTGTTGTAGAGATTCTTTTGTTTGGAACAGTTCTAACAGCATTGCCATTCTATCTAAGTCGGGTTTTTGAACTCGGGCCTGTGGCTATAGGTGCCGCACTCTCGATTGGCAGTATATCTGCTGCAATAACAGCGGTAACAAGTGGGAAACTATCCGAGAATCTCTCTAGTCAGAAAATCATCGCTTTGTCATTCTTTCTCTACGGTATTGGATTGATTGGCTTCTGGAGCGCTACGTCATACATATGGATTCTAGCAAGCGGGGTAATCTTCGGTTCTGGAACAGGTCTATCACTACCTGCTATTGATTCTCTAATCTCTACCCATGTATCAGACGAATTTCGTGGCAAAGCGCTTGGTGTGAGGAATGGGACTACATTCCTCGGTCGAACGGCAGGACCAATCCTGTTCACAGCTATAGGACTTATGATAGAATATTCGGCACTTCTACTCACAGCCAGCATCCTGATTCTTGGAGCGGCCCTACTACTCTTCGCATTATCAGGGACATCACTAGGTAAGAATCCCTAGCTATCCGTCTTTAGAGCCTTTCTTGGAGCCCAACAGTCTATCTAAACCTGCACTTAGGCATATTTCAGTAGATGCTATGAGTAAAAACGGAATAGTGATGAGAACAGTATATGAGATGAAACGCAGTGGATTTGCAAATGGGGAACCAATAGTAAAGTACGCAAATACCAGTATGGTTATTACAACTGGGATGAGCCAACGAGGATTCCATTTTGACTCGCTTTCCGATGTATCAGATTCACTTTCGTATGAACGGTATTCGGAGGAACTTGATGGTGGCATAACAATCTCCTCTTAGCCTGTAGATATGTTGATACATAACCATATGAATGATTCTTGCGAGTCCTCACCGGTAAGGTTTTCGGCCCATATGGCCAATGCTTCGGGTCCCATGACATATCCTAGCTCGACATATTAGGCATTACCAATACCAGTAGCACGAACAAGTGCTTGATGATGGTTGATAACGGGAAACTGCTTAGGGTATTCTATGTAGAAAGAGAAGGTGACATTGTAGGGATTACAGCATATAGAATAAGCAAAGTGAGAAAGTATAAGCCAGAGTAATCACATTCCTTTTGATGAAGAAGGCAATCAGAAGGTGACCATGTTGCGTGTATTTGCAATTTCGGGTTTCTCGGGAACAGGCAAAACTACCTTGGTAAAAGACGTAGTCAAGCATCTGACCGAAAGAGGATATTCAGTCGGAACCGTGAAGAGCTCTAAAGAAGATATACTTCCCCCAGAAGGTACTGATACATACATACATCTGAAGGCATCTGCACATCCTGTCGTACTTCTCGGACCCAGTACAACCACAATTAGATACATGCAGAGATTACCCCCAACTAAATTGTTTGAGAGAATCGATGCAGATATTGTTGTGTTTGAGGGGTTCAAATCAGCTTCAATACCAAGGGTATGGTGCGTGGGAACTCAGACAATTGACTTGAAGAGTATCCCAGATACAACACATGCTATAATCAGCTGGAAATCAACTGAAACAATAGATCGGCATTCCATTCCAGTTCTGCAATCTGATGCCATTGAGGAAATAGCAGACATAATCGAGGAGCATGCAGTTGAGCCTGAAAATGTACAGTTTTGAATAGATTGAATTCAACCATCCATTTCTCCAAAATTG
Organism: Candidatus Lokiarchaeota archaeon; assembly: GCA_014730275.1. Classification (NCBI taxonomy): domain Archaea; kingdom Promethearchaeati; phylum Promethearchaeota; species Promethearchaeota archaeon. The sequence goes on from WJIL01000097.1 coordinate 17,871, forward strand.
AAAAAGGGCACCAGTTCAATGGCAAAATGGGGACATTTGGAACACGTGTTCTAAGTAAAGTATCCAAATAAACCACCATTTCGCGCGACTTTGAAGAAGAGAATATGGTAACTAGCGTTCTAAGAGGGGTTTCATAGCATAGTGCCTAATCGGTAAAACGCGACTCTTGCCTTCCCTAAGTTTAATATAGTTAATTAACAATAGCAAATCATCACACAGAGCATTGTGTTGACGAGGAGAGCAAGAAATCACGAATTTCACGGAGTTAGTAACCGGTCAGGTTAGTTTCTTGGTTCTCACTCGTATTGCTTTTTCACCGGAGGTAGTAAGTTGCTAACTGAGAGAGAGAATAGAATCAAGATAGTGACGGTGCTCATTGTCGCAGTATTCATGTTTGGGCTGGTTCCGCAAGCAGTCTGGGCAGGACAGGCCTATGAGCAAGGAAACCAAGCCATTCCAGAGCCCTTTGATGGCTATGACCTCGATTGGATCAATATTTTCTATGATCCCAACGATGAGGTCATGACGAGAGTCGCAGAACTAGTTCATGAAGTAATATCCTATCGATTGAACAACATCCGACTTGTCCAGATTTCATCGCCTCAAGATGTAGAATATAATCTGATGGATAGGCCATGGATGGCAGTATACGCATTTGATTCGAATCTGACAGGAGTTTCCTTCGAAAGTCGATTCGTTTCTTGGCGGTCATTCTCTCAGATTCTATCTGCAGAAAGACAAACCCAACATATTGTGGGAATGGGGAACACCCTTTCTCTTCAGGAGTATCTTGATTCTGATGATTCTCACATTCACATCAATGAAGCCCAACAAACCGATGCCATATTGCTTATGATGTATGACATCTGGACGGTTGCATCTATTGTAAAACAGAAAGCCGATGTGAATGACGAGTATGCAGGTGCTGCAAAGGATCTCCGGTCAATAGCTACCAAAATATACGCAGACAACTTCAATGCATTGTTCAAAGCCCAGGCGAATCCTACAACTCCAGTCGGGCAAGTAGATGAGGCTGCTAGAAAGAAGAGAAAAGAGAAAATGTGGGAAGAGCATGCACCCGCAATTCGCCCGGCAAAATATAGAAGAACAGAGAACGGGAGCCTTGTTGAAATCCCACCCGGTGAAGTCCCAGAAGATTTCTCACCCACCATGAAAATAAGCTCGGAGGCTGAGCTGGCGGATGATGATTTTGTTCTTGGTGAACTACCTCTTCTCTCAGGCCTCAGAGGCCCGATTGGTGATATCGTCGATATCTTGCTTGAACTCCTAACTGACAAGGGGAAAACGGTACTCTCAATCCCCGAAGGTGTTATGGAGACTGTCAAGGAGGCCTTTGGGAGTATACAAGAACTAGTAGGACTTGTTGATGATTTTGATGCTGAAAGCGTTCTGAAAGAACTCCTACAATCGCTTGCCAATGAATTCCCGTTTGTAGAAAATCTCAAGCCCTATCTCGATGTTCTCGTCAAGTTACTTTTCAATCTTAGAGGTGAAGTTGAAGATATAGTCCCAGTAGTCACTGAGCTGATTGAGGGTCTGTTATCGGATGTTCTTCCTCCAGAAGCCCTAGACATGGTCGAACTTGTTCTGGACATGGGTTCTTCACTTCAAACCACAATTGAAGCTGCAAGAGAAAATGGAAAGAGCATTTTCAATGTCTTGGTTTCACATTTCACCGATCAGCTGTTCTCTAGGACTCTGAATAAAACACTCGTAGCAACTCTATCAATGTCACAGACCAATGCAAATACCATTCTTACCAAAGCAGACGATTTCATTGGTCCACTCATTCGTTACATAGTCAGTCAAGATGCCCAGAAACTGTTAGAAGAACTCTACGGTCCACTTCTTCAAAGCGTATTGGAATCTGTCTCATCCGCAGCTGAAGAAGCTGTGGGAAAAATTGATTCCGTAATAATGCTTGGTTTAACTCTAACCGAACTAGTCGACAATTTTGATGAAGAGAGCATCGCAACCCTCTTGCAAGAAACCCTTATCGAGATTATCGGCTCTTCAGGAATCACTGACACAGCTGAGAATTTCGCTCAGGATTTACTTGATGTGGTGAAAAGATACAAAGAACAAAGTCTCAGCAGCATTTCAGATTTTAGAAACGAAACATCTACAGTTATTGACAACGCTGTAGATTCTACCGTCTCCAGTAGCACGCGAGCCATAATTGAAGATCTTGTGCTTTTGATTGCAGGATTCCATAATGATGGTTTCAGCCCAAGTGACGTACCTGATATGTTTGAGATAGCCGAAGCTATACTGGACGAATCGGACCTTCCAACAGATACACTGAACGACTTGAAAGACTTCCATAATTCAGTGGTCCAACCCACACTCCTAACTGTTGGAGAACTAACTGATAACGACGGACTAAGAAAACTTACATCACAAACAGTTTCACAGTTTCAGACAGAATTCAGTAGCTATTCTGCAGTTTTCATGCAGGTTGTAGAATACTTCGATGCTGATGACTACCTTTCTTCTATCCCTAATTATGAGAATACGTTGGAGACAGCAGGGCAATTCTACCAAGTTGTGATCAGAGTTTCGGGAGCAGCAAAAGGCCAGTCCTTTGAAGGCGTTGTACAATCTGTCTGGCTATCAATCAACGGAATAATTGGATACCATCCATCATTTGATAATGTCCCCATTGATGCATACCTAAATCTTCTACAGATTCTCTTTCCAGAGGCTTTTGGTCTTGAAAGAGGCGAAGCACCACGCCCAAATCAAGTTATAGACCAAGTTATGGAAGCAGCCCAAGGAGAATTGAGCGGGGCAATAGACCCATCCACACTTGAGGTCTTCCTTGAATTGGTCATGGAGGTAAAGGGGCTCTTTACAGAAGGTCTTGATTGGATTGTCGGAAAGATTCTGGATTGGTTGCAGGGACTCATTCAACCGGTCATCAAGAATCTTGAAGATGCGATAACGAGTGTTCTTGGGGAAAATCAGGAGCTACTCGGATTTCATAACACTCTCCCAATAGGACTTGGCTCATGGTCATTATTCGATTTAAAGGTCGACCTTGGTATTATTGCCAACTTCGCAATTGACGCTTCACCCCTCTTTGATATGGTGAAAAGCCTGATACTGGATGCTCGGCAAGTTTTCAGTCTAGACAATCTTGGAGATTTCTTTGGGATTGTGTTCAAGTTCTTTGAAATATCACCGCAGTTTTATGCAGAACTAGGTGTTGCTGGATTTGATACCGCACAGAACCCCTTCATGAAATTCCTTCTAGAAGCACTGGGAGTTTCTTTGTCTTTCAGTGGGAGCGCCAAATTCGTACTCAACCTCTTCACATTCAAGGGTGGAGTCTTTCAGTGGGAGAACTTCATGAGGATTGTAGAATGGGCTCTCAACATCAAGGTCGAGATTTCACGTACCTTCACGTTGCTTGATTTCCTTACTGGTGGTGTTGGTGGCGGCGCGCTCAACACCGTAGCCAAATTCCTTGGATTGGACGCAATTACAGTGACCATATTTCTAGGTGTTGAGCTGATAATTATCAAACAAGCTGCAACGGCGACCATGCCTGAAGTATCCACATTGACTCTCATCTTGACTCTAGGTGCTACTTTACACATAGGAATCAGTATCGTCATTGCATCCCTCGACATAGATGGTACACTTGAGATCATTCTAGAGTTCTTCCAGAACCTTGCCAATAGCGCACCAATGCAAATCACGCTCAGGTTGATACTGACACTGAAAATCAAGATTACACTAGCCTTCTCAGATATCAAGAAGAAATGGGTCTGGGAGGTTCCAGGGTCTCCCTGGGATCTGTCTCCAAAATCTGGAGATGAGGAATATGAGGAATCAGGGGTAGGTTTCGACTCGGATGGTGACGGACTATCCGACACGTATGAGGAGGGCGTACCTGGTCTTGATCCGTCAAAGACAGATACTGATGGTGATGGTGCCTCTGATAAGCTCGAAGTACAGACCATGGGCACAGATGCCACAGTTCCTGACGAGGACAACGATGGCCTCCTAGACGGGGAAGAGTGGGAGTTAGGAACCAGCCCAGTCAACTCAGACTCGGATTATGACGGAGTGAACGACTTCGATGAGGTAAACAAGTACAAGACAGACCCGCTGTCTCAGGACACAGATGGGGATGCCCTGAGTGATGCGTACGAAATCTTCACTCCATGGAACATCTCTGGAATCACACCCACCGTAACCGAAGTTGTCATTGGCGGAAAGACCTACAATGATAGAACTGATCCACTTGTGGCAGATACAGATGGCGATGGACTTGTTGATGGAGATGAAGGACCAATGGGCGATTACTACGGGCTTAGCTCGCTCTACAATGAGTCTGACGATGCCGTTGATGGTAATCCGCTGATTTTCAATGACGGGTATACGCACCCCCTTGATAGTGATACTGACGACGATAGCTATCTTCAGCTCTACAACGGTGACATCGACCAGCAAGCACTGACCTTCCTCAAGGACATGAACGATGGTGCAGAGGTTGCAGGTTTCACCATCACAGTGTACGACGAAAACGGTGAGCCAGAGAAGAAGAAAGTAGTAACGAATCCTGTGAATCCAGATACAGACGGCGATACCGGAATCGAGGACCGTACACCGCAACCGGGCGCATGGATAAACAGTGACGGTTACGAGCTCGCTCAGACACCGCCAACAGATCCTACAGACGGGGATTCTGACGACGACGGCCTCATCGATGGCTTGGAGGGTGTTCTGAAAGAGAATAGCAACCACACGAATGCAAACGACCCAGACACGGATGACGATGGACTCTATGACATGGAGGAGTTGCTCATGGGAACTGACCCACGTTCTGCAGATACGGACGGGGATCAGATTCCAGACGGAGAGGAGTTCTTCACTTTCTTCACCAATCCAAGAATAGCAGATTCTGACTTCGATGGCGTCATTGACGGGGAAGAGGTCTATCTTTGGCATAGCAATCCGTTATCTGACGATTCGGACGGGGACGGACTACGAGATGGCCAAGAGATACTGGTGTTCGGTTCCGATCCTATGGACGAAGATGGCGATAATGATGGATTGAGTGATTTCGAGGAGGCCAAAATCTGGTACACGAATCCATTCGAATACGATTCTGATGGAGATGGGCTTTCTGACGGGGAGGAGGCGTTGGAATGGGGTTCGGATCCGCTGAACTGGGACACCGATGGTGACTCCATCAAAGAACCCAACGAAGATGGTGAGATGACGTGGCCCATGAACGATTACCACGAGGTCAGAATCTACGGCACCAATGTCACCGATGCTGATAGTGATCTAGATGGCTTAGGGGATGGGTTGGAATTGTACCTAGCATCGGGTCAAATACCATGGACTGAGCCTATCATGATTGACCCAATGATGCATGATACAGATGGGGATGGGTTGGCAGATGGTTCTGAAGTACGGCTCAAGAACGTGACAGATATCATCTATCCGTACAGGGCAGAAACGCTGTTCTATCCGTACAATACGAGCCCAACTGAATCAGATACTGATAGAGACAATATTACAGATTACGAGGAGGTCATGGTCTGGAACAGCAATCCAGCCCATAACGATACGGACAATGACACATTGTCGGATTGGCAGGAAATCTATGTCTACAATACATCTGCTATCTACAATGACACAGATGGAGACGGATTACTCGATAATGAGGAATCACTAACACCTGTTTATCCACTTACCAACGGAACGCCTCCATTCTTCCTAGGAGCGGCAATAGCACAGGATTCCACCTACGAAACGGATGCACTCAACCCTGATAGTGATGGAGATAATCTGCCGGATGGATCTGAGGTTGATTTCTACGGTACATCGCCTACGGATAGCGATTCGGATGGCAACGGCGTGCCAGATGGCAGGGAGTTTGATACTGACCAAGATGGTTTGTCGGACGGCCTCGAATTCCAAATCCATACTGAATACGCTCCGGGAGGAGGATTCCGGAACCCAGATTCTGATGGAGATGGCCTCCTTGACGGCGATGAATACTATACCTACGGAACTTCACCCACAGAAGCTGATACTGACGGAGATGGCTATTCTGATGGCACAGAAATCTCGATTGGAACTGATCCACTAACATATACAGATCAAGAAACTTTCGAGTTGAGACTTGCTGCAAGGCGGGGCGAGACGACTATAGATGTACTTCTCCCCAAGAATGCCACTGAAGTTTACCAGAATACACCTGTACGAGCGGTTAACTATACCAATTTCGTAAGCATGTGGGTTACCTACAACAACGGTAGTGGCTGGAGCGAGCCTATACAACTGGTCTATGATTCTTCGACCCAGCAATGGTACAATGATACTGTTACATGGCAGCCTGGAGAGTATGAGCTCCGTGTATACGGACAAGATGCTGAAGGCGGTCATCACGTAAAACAAGTCTCATTCTTAGTGCAATCTGGCTACCGACCGTTAATACCAATGTGGATGCTGCTTGCCATAGGAGCCGTGGCAGCAGTAGTGGTTATCGCCATTGTCGGCTACAAAACTGGCTTCATAGAACGACTCACAAAACGTTTCAAAGATGAGAGTGATACTGATGGAAAGACGGAAAGCGCTACAACGAAAGAAGAGGAAGAAAGCCCGAAGGACTCAGAGGAGGGAGAGGATTAGATGAAGCATAGAGTTACATCAATCATTCTACTTGCATTTCTATCAGTAAGCGTAGTCTCCATAGTACCAGCCTTACCGGCTACAAACACTGACGGAGATGTGGTTTCTACTCCATCTACTCCTCTGAATGATGTACCCGAAGATATTGAGCCAAAGGTTAAGGATCTCCTTGCTGATGAGCAGCAAACCAAATATCCTGCAGATACTGATATTGGAAAGGCGCTCGGTAATAGAGAGAACCTCTACAGCAAGGTCTTTGAACCTTGGAAATCGAAGGCAGCCATCCATTCTGTCGCCTATCACGAAGAAACTGGATTCCTGGCACTAGGCGGAGGATATCTCTATGATAACGAGATTCACATCTATCGCTTGAATACAGAAACTGGCTATTTCGATAAGGTCTGGGATAGTGGGGACGGAATCATCCAGAGTGATGTGCTTAGCCTTGACTTTGCTGACACCGACTTGAATGATTTCCTCGAGATTGTGGCTGGAAGCTCTGATGGGCACTTCTATGTGTTTGAGCAAAGACACATCTATGATCCCGAGACCAACACCGAGAACATGTTTGACCATGTGTACACTTCACCGTGGATGTTCCGTGTTTTCGATGTTGAAGTAGAGGATGTCGATAAAGACTACCGCCCAGATATCATCGCGGGAACATGGGAAGGTGTGTATCTGTTTGAATATGACACACACTCTGGCTATCCATTCACAGAAGAACATTGGATTGAGTACAGACGGGTATGGCACTCGGGCTCTTTGAATGGAGAGAGAGTATATTCCATAGAGGCGGGAGACAGCAATAACAATGGCCTTCCAGAGATCATTGCTGGAACTCGCGAAGGCACTGTATATGTTTTCGAGAACGATGGGCTCACGACGATAATCAACGGGCAGCCGTTCCCCCTTGTGCAGGATAATGCTTACTACCTGAACTGGACAAGTGAGAATTACACATGGACGCCAATTCGAGATATGGCTCTAGGTGAACTTGATGGAACCTCGGGAGATGAAATCGCACTTGTTGCTTCTGGACAGGGAATATTGACTCTGGACTGGAATAGCAATCGGAGAACCTACGATTACGAGAAGGTCTACAAGGAGTATGCTGAATGGGAAACCTTCGGACACTGGGCATTGGATTATTGGGTTGATAAAGTCGTTCAAGCAAAGAACGTCACCTATCACGACCCAAATAATGCATCCATCGTGGAATCCGAACCTATCAATTACGTATGGGGCGGGTCATACTTCATTCCAAATGCAAGTGTCTATCCATACAATACTGGTATGGCTTGGGAGACTGATGGCAATTATTCCACATTTGACTCGAGCATAGCTGGGGTTGACAATGCAACAGCTATAGTTGATTTTGGTAAGGATGAAGAAGGCACTGGGGGAGCTAACTCGATGCCAGATATCATTATGGCATTCAGGAATACCTTATCGACAGATGTTCTTGATGATTTGAACTTTTCAGTTGGTCAGAGTTCAACAGATTTTGAGCAGATATCAGCTGACCGTTTCACAATCGATGGTAACTTGCTGAGGATAGATGTCGACGATGCGCTTCAACGAAGAAAATGGGATTGGTTTAGGTATGCCAAGATTTCCGTCTTCAATGGAGCTACATACGAAATCAATTCACTCGAACTCCAACAGGTCTACAATCTTCTTACAGACGCCCTATCAGTGACTATTGGTCCATTGAGGAGGAATGCATATGCATATTTCTCAGGGACTGAAGAATCAGACAAAATCATAGCTGGCACTGCAACGGGCAAGTACATCGGGATTTCCTATGATTCCATGAATGACGATTTCGATATCATTTTCGATTCCGGAGAAGATGAAAGATACACAGAAGGAACAGGAATCTGGGACCTAGTAAACGTTCAAACAATGACAGATGTACCAATATGGAGGTATTTGTTCAATCCTAATCCAGATGGCTTCGTTCCGCCTCTGTTTCAAATCCCTTCAGGAAAGGCCTATACTTCTTGGAGCTATGGTAGACACAATCTGCTTGGAGCACCAAACTATTTTGTAGGAACCAATGAGAGCGAGATTGCTGCCTTAAACATGCTAGGGCAAATGGATTCTGAAATCAACTCGTATCTCAGCCCTGTGAATACGTATCTTTCAGGAGCGGGAAGTGAGAAACCATCAGTGGCTGTTGAAATGCCATTCATAGACACCAATCAATTCAGTAGAATGCCTGTGGTAGCAGTGTCATCATATGACCCTGGTGTGAATCCAACATGGTCAGCAGCATCGCTTTCAACGGCAAAAATCAATTTCTTCTATCGAAGTACCCAGAATACGTCAGCACCGTTCTCAGAACGGGTATCAATTTCCGATGTTGATACTACTGGTGCTATAACAGAACTCCTCGGGGTTTCACAGACCACTCCAAAGATGCATTTTGTGGATGTTGATGGAGATGAAGACAAGGACATGGTATTTACGAATGGTCGGGTCTATCTTGCAAGAAACCTCTTGCAGGAGAACGGGGGATACACCAATGATTTGAGCCTCAGCATTGTCCATGACTACTTCAAGGGCATAAACGATGTTGCTCCGGGGAAAGGATGGGGTCAACCACATATGTTTGATCTTGATGATGATGGTGATCTCGACATTATTATGAACTACGTTGACCGTGCAGGGGCGACAGCCTTCCTCAACGAAGGAACAGAGCAAAATCCTCACTGGGTTGAAGACGACAACATCTTCAGCAACAACCGCCCACAGACGAGCCTTAGATACAACAACTTCACCGATATCCGTATTGTACCTACTGGCAAAGGATATACTCTTGATGTCTACGCGGATGTAAACAATTTCGATGTTGATGTCGATTACACTATGGTTGCATATGATTTAGATAACAGCTACACGCTCTGGGCTGAACCGATATTTGATGCAGTTGACAGTTACATAGCTGCAACGTATCCACGGGTCGTCAGGACCGAGATGAGTCTAATGTATGGTGGTGGACAAGACTTCCTGAACTTCGGTTTCAGAATCAGGGAATCATGGAGTACAGATGATGACCTAGATGAATGGACACTAACAGTTGATTCGGGGGACTTAGATGATGATGATAACGGAGAGATCGTCATAGGTGACTATGACAATAACGTCTACGTCTTTGAGAATCTCGTGAATAACACATACAAGCGCATGTATCAATCATTTGACTTGAATCATACTGTCACAACCGATGAAAGTCCATATCTCTATGATGAACTGGAAGGCATATCTGGTGAGTTCACACGTAGAATCTGGGATCACGCAAAACACCTCTTGGCAGGAGTGGACCTCGACAAGGATGGCCTGAAGGAATTCATTGTAAGCTCAGGCTTGCAACTCTACGTTTTCGAGGACATGAACCTAACCGGAGGGGACCAGATGGAGTTTGTGTACTCCATAGACCTCAGAAACTCAGAATTCGTGGGTGAACCGGGTTGGAACCAAGTTGAGGAGATAACTGCTATCGCACAAGGTAATGACCTGGACTACGACTCCCGCAAAGAGCTCATAGTAGGCGCAGGACCATATCTCTTTGTGTTCAATGTTCCGAATAATGATTTCAATGGAACAGAGAAAAATGACTATTTCGTAACGCAGCCCAGTCTCGATGGTAGATATTACCTTCTAGGAAACCCCTATTCCGACAAGTACGAGTACGCTTCCATTCAGACAATTGCTGTAGGTGACACCGACAATGATGCATATCGGGAAATTATCCTTGGTGGAACCAATGACACCCGCTATCAGCGAGAGACCGGATTTGCATACATCTACGAATCACAAGGTGGTACATTCCACAAGGTGTGGGAGGCACCACCGGAGGTGGTCAAATGGAATCCTGTATCAGTTATCAAAATCGATGACCAAGACTATGATAGCTATCAAGAAATAATCATTGGCCACACCAAGGGATTTGACATCTGGGAATGGATTCCTGCGACAGATTCCAAGTATCAGAAAACGGAGTACGTAACTGCATCTCCAAACTACCCCATTATCCCGGTCAATCATACATTGCGAGGAACGGAATCTTTTGACATCACAGACAGAGCTCATTCAAGTCTGACGAACGGCAGAGGTAGTTTCAGCAATTACGTGATGCATGTCTATACCAACGAGACCATTCCTTCAACCGAAACCAATGAAATCCAGGAAAGCAAGCTCTACTGGAAGAAATATGACAAGACAACAGGTGAATGGTCCTTTGGACAGCCGCTTTACGCTAATCCATATGGTGAGAAGGGTGAACTCGGTCATGACGACCAGCCCACAGTAACTACTACTGATGCTGGAGAAATCTATGCTGCATGGAGAGTGGTAGACGAATTCGGTGATTGGTATCTGTACGCTGCAAAGTTCGATATAGCAACCGAAACATGGCAAGATCCACTTAGATTAACAAGCGGAGTTGGGTACGAATATCGGCATTATCCAGAAATCTTCGAGTTCAACTCAACACACATGGGTATTGCCTATGTAAAGCGTATCATCTGGGGAAGTGATGTAATCCCCATTTCAAGCGTCCTATACTTCAGCAAAGGCATGACGGCAGGAGTTACTGGTCACGAGATATACTTCAAGCAAGTTGGAGATCTATGGGTCCACTCGATATCCATTACTCGAACCGATGAAGGGAATTTCATTTTAGCCATGGCTGCAGAAAACCGAGGGCTCAACAAGCTGGACTATGATATCTGGACACTTGAACTGAACGGCAGTATGTGGGCAGGGAACAACAGCATTCATCAAGCAACCTCATCCCGTAATGATGAGCTCTTCCCCGACATTGACCAGCTTGAATCAGAAGACAATTCACTAGTGGTCATATATGAATCGGTAACATCACCATATGAGAGAAGGATAGGTATGGCTGCAAGTACCGATGGGGGGTTGAGTTGGGGACATCAAGATAATCTGAATGTTATTCCCAAATTTGTCGAAAGGATAGAGCATCTAGACACAGGTCAGGTCTCGTATCAATGGGACACATCGGTCTATACTGGTCTACGATCTTTCTCACCAACAGTCGTAGCAATGGATGGAGAAGGATTCATGTATGCCTTCGTTTGGACATTCAGCGAAGCGCAGATCAATTTTGCTGACTACACATTCAATCTGGGTTGGCCGATGTATGGCATCAATCCACAATCAGATTGGACAGGGAACCACTTAGGCCCTGTAAAAGACCTTGATACTGGTGATTCGGATAAAGATGGTAGAAAGGAGATTGTAGCTGGATGGGATAACCAAGTTGGATCATACGAGCTCAAGTCCTCCACTAACGAAACAGGATTCATGACCTATCGGGAGGTCTGGTTATCTGAGACCTATGAGAACTCGTTCAATGGACTGACCGTCTATGACTCCAACGGGAATGGCTGGCCAGAGATTGCTGTTGCCACAGGTAGGGGTGATGTGTTTCTCTACGAATACCGGAAACCATCATCTGGTGCTACTGACTTGGTCTTTCCGGAACAGACCCTGAATACGAGCGTCGGTATCTATGGATCACTACTTACCATCAACAAATGGGACTTCGATGCTGATTCGAAGGAAGAAATTCTACTTGGATCGCAGATAAACGGTAGTCTCATGGCCATTGATGATGACGGAACAACACTATGGGAGAATACAGACGCTACGGGCAGGTACTTCTGGATTGACCTTATCGATCTCAACAATGATACTGCTCCAGAGGTCATTGGTCGATCCCAAGACACTCACCTCTATGCCATTGACGGTTCTACCGGCAATCAGCTCTGGAACTACTCTGCAGGTTCAGTCTACATCTACGGTGTTGACGGGGGCGATCTCACAGGTTCTGCAGATACGGAGCTCACGATTGGACTGTCTAACGGCAGTTTGGTGGTACTCTCAAACCAAGGTGATGTTATAGCAAGCCATAATGTGGCTGGAAGCGAAATTTATGGTGTTGAGCTTGGCCGCTTCACGGAGAGTAATACCACGCTTGCAGCCTTTGGTACGTACGGCGGAGAATTCACAGTTGTCAATCCACTTAATGGAACAACTGTATACACGGCTTCCAACATCATCCGGGGAGGGAGTTGGCCCAGTGAGATACATGCCTACGATTTCGATGAAGATGGAGTCAAAGAACTGGTCTTTGGGGACGAAGAAATCCGAATCCTTTCACTCACAACAGGAGAAATCTACTTCAACTCGACGGCCTACGGCGATATTCACCATGATATATTCATTGAGGACTTCGATGGGGATACCAATGTGGAGATAGTCTCCTTCACACAATACAACGGTGTCTTCATGGTTGAACCTAAGGGTGGTGTCACCCAATGGCATTATGATCCAGAGATTAGTGTGCTTCAAGATATAGATGTAGGATACTTAGGCGGGACAGGAACCCTAGACATAGCAGTTGTTAGTAGTGGAGGGTATACTGTTGCGCTCGATGGTAAGAATGGCATCCCGATGTGGTTCCATGAGCTAAGTGAGCTCTATATTGGAGGCGTGGCGGCGAATCTTACAGGCGGGAAATACGACAGATTAGCTGGGTCTAGTACATCAGGAAGGGTGTTTGGTTTCACTAGTCAGGAACAGCCAGCACCGGTTCTGGAACCAGCCTGGGTAGCCCACTCCGAATACATCACCTTCAATACTGGCAAAGAAACTCTTGATCAAGGAATTGCTGAAGATTTCAATGGAGATGCTGTAGACGAGATTCTGGTCAGCAATTTCGATAGGCATCTCAATCTATGGAATGCAACGACAGGCGAACTCATCTGGAACGTAAGTTTCAATGAGGGAATCGATTCAATCAGAGTTGGCAATGTAGATGGCTCAGGATATTTGGATGTGGGAGTTCTTCTCAACGAGCTATTCGTGATTGTGAAAGGCGAAAGCGGTGCGAATATCACTGAATTCCAGGTTCCAGATGGGTTCCAAGTTGCAGACTTCTACATAGATGAATTCAACGCAGGACACACTGGTGATGAACTGGCTGTAACATATGAGAGATATCTACCCTACCTCGGCTATGTAGCATGGTACGATGATTCAGGCTCAGAGATGTATCGTAGCAAGCAGAATGTAACAAACTGGGGCAACTCCATGGCTATTGGGCGATTCACCAATAGCGGAACCCTGGATGTGGCCATTGGTGGCTACAATAACATCGTGAAAGTATTCAGAGGAACTGATGGCAGCTATGTACAAGAGTACAATCTTGGAGATTACATCTACGAAATTGTTCCAGGATACTTTGATGGAGACAACTATGAAGACATAGCTCTCCGTGGAAGCGACTATGACATTACCGTAGTGGAACAAGCGGGGAATAGCATGCTGTTTGACGTACCTGTGGATTCAAGATTCAGGAGCTATCACGCTGCTGACGTGGTGGCCGGAGACGGAGTGGATGAGCTGCTGGTGAACATTGAGGAACTCGGTATCATAGGATATGATAACGCTGTTAACGAGGTATGGAGATTTGACTCCGCTACGACCCTGCCAGAGCAGCTGGCATCAGTACGGATCAGCGATTGGGGCAGTGATGGTGTAGAAGACGTTGTATTCACAAACTGGAACTACATCAATGTGATAAATGGCTCAACTCAGAATCTAGCATGGCACTATCTTGGCTCCGATGGTGTCTATGATCCGATGATAGGCAATTTCGACTCAGCCAGTACTCCAGAAGATATAGCATATCTATCTGACAGTAAGGTGGTCATTGTGTCCGGGTCTGAAACACCGTTGACATCACCTTCATCCCCAGAAGCAGCCGAGCTTGAACCATCAATCATAGAGCAGATAGCATCCACCTCGATTGCTGTCACTCCGCTCATATTGCTGATGGTGGCACCACTGAGTATCTACTGGAGAAGAAAGGAAGAGAAATAGAATCCAATCTGATTGGAGCGGTCGTGTCCCGGCACATAGGAGTCCTTGATTCCCAGCCGGGTATCTTCCTTTCCTGTCTTGCGGCTATGGTGGGCTAGTGCTTAGATTCAGTAGCCTTTGCTCTCATTCTCCGATGATTTTTATCAAGACGCGCTTGGGACGCCGTCCATCAAACTCCCCGTAGAAAATTCGTTCCCAAGTACCCAAGTCAAGCTTGCCATCAGTTATGGCAACAACGACCTCACGCCCCATCACCTGGCGCTTGAGATGAGCGTCACCATTGTCTTCGCCCGTGCGATTGTGCTTGTATTGACTGATTGGCTCATGAGGAGCAAGATCTTCAAGCCACCGCTTGTAGTCTTCGTGAAGGCCGCTCTCGTTATCGTTTATGAAGACACTTGCAGTGATATGCATGGGATTTACGAGACACAAGCCTTCCTGAACACCACTTTCTTCAACGGCCTCCTGAACCTGGGGCGTCATGTGGATAAAATCCATTCGTTTGGGCACATTGAATGTCAGATATTTTGTATGACTTTTCATAATAGGACAAGACACAAGTTATCGTAAAAGGGTTGGCAACAATACGGAAAACACAGTTCTCATTCTTCCTCTTCTACAAGGCTGAATCCTTCAGCGATTTTTTCTTCTTTCCGCTTTTTGAGAAAGTTCTCGGCTGCAGCCTGACTTGGAAACTCTTTGGATGAACAATGTCCACTCGTGCCTATATTGCCGAATCGAATCGTGACAAAATTACCCCTAATTTCACCTGACCAGAATTTGAATTTCTCTTGGTTTTCATACCGTCCTGTTTTGTTGACGTCGGGAGTCATTCTTTGCACAGGTCCAATTAGATTACTCGGAATACGAGAGGATTAATCTTTTCCAAGTGAAATGAACAATTGCGGAGAATAGTAGGGAGAGAACGCTATGTCGACGGACAGATGAAAAAACACCGATAATTTCATTATATTCAGAAGAATCGTTTAGAGGTAGTAGTCGATGTTAATTGAGGGAGAGAGAAAATTGGAAGACTATCCTAAGGGTTATGAGATTTTCATTATGCAGTTGAAATCATCTAAATCTGTGCTCGCGGTATTTGTTCTATTAACTATCGCGTCTCTGTTTCTAAGATATAGGATTGATTGGTTTTTGCTCGACGCTCTACTAATCGGAGCGCTGTATTTTCTTACCATGTTTGTCGGCTTTGCAGTAGGTACGGCTGTTCATGAAACAGAACATTTCAATGTGTTAAAGAGGTTCAAAATACCGGTAACTAATGTTGTCGCTCATAGGATAGCAAATGTTTCTTTCCATATTGACTGTTCAGATGAAATAAGCCTAGAGGAAGCCTACGAAATATCAGCCGCATCGTTTCGGGGATGGAAACAACGCATCATAGAAACGGTTATTCTGGCAATCCTGGTCACATTGAACATGCTAATTCCTTTTCCTTTCAACCTCGTCTTGGCGTTCCTGACATTCCTTGTTGCCCTGCAATTTCTAGGAGGGATCTGTGGGTGTTACTTGGTTGAAAGTCAAAAAACCGAAGGACTCTGCGTTTCACTGGCGAAAACAAGGAGTGGAGAGGACATTGAAGATATCATTAGATGGAACAAGGAACTAGTCGATACCAAGTAGTTGCCTGTTCTCATCCGTATCTTCAAATACCCGCCATTGAGCTACGAGGCCATCCCGGATCTTGGCGGTCCACAACGCAGGCCCATGAAGAATTTCCTCAGAGCATTCCGAATGGCCAACCATAATCACAAGGTCGTCCTTGGCAATGACACAAGAGAAAACGTTCCTATAATCGGTATAATTGTCGAAGAACTCGGTCCAGCCCTCTAGCATGACGTTCTTACCTTTAGCAGTATCTCCCTCAGTATCGATAAAGGAATGGTCTTCAGTCATCAATGAAGGAAGTCCCTTCAAGTCCTGCTCATTAATTCAATCATTGAATTCCAGGACGATTGATTTTGGATCGATAGCAGGTACTTCTCCTTCGCCATTCCACATGTTATCCATCTAGGAAACGACAAATCCTCAGAGGAGAGAGTGGCTCTGACCAAAATGCATATATGGGAAACCACAGCCTCCTCGATTCGAATGAATAGAACACGGAGGTGCAGATAATGATGGTTGTTAGAATTAATGCTATTTCGGAATCGGTTGATGTCTGCACTGGTGTTGCCGTGAACTAGAGGTTCACTGCTGCTTCTTGCTTATGTTGCTACTTTGATATTCTCACACGTGGTGTCAGATGGGCTTCAGCAGCCTACACCATTCTAGAGACATCTTCTTGTTACTATTGCGCTACTGAATATGATCACGTGTGAAACCAAACAAGAAATACAACAAAATGCCAATCGAGAAATTCAATCCCGATAAGGGAAGTGCCATACTTAGAAAACGGAAACAACAGAGAGGTGGCCGCAGAGGAAAAGACGTTGCTATTCATGAGCTGACCCTCGACACGGTTAGACAACATGCTATCAGTTTCGGCCTAGCGACCAGAGTAAGTTATCAAATCGCTGCTGGAAAGGAGGCTTCAATCTTCTTAGCAGGGTGGAAAGGACATCCTATCATCCTCAAGGCATACAGGCTGTGGAATAGTGCCCAGGCTTCGAAGAAAAGAGGTGCCTTTGCACAGGGAAAAATGGAAGCATTAGCTGTGAAAGAGTTCGATCTTCTCTGGAACAGTTTCCAAGCTGGAGTCAGGGTTCCAACACCGATTTCAAGAGTAGGCAACTATCTCACGATGAGATTTGTCGGTGAGGGTACCAGTCCAGCACCGCAGCTGAATGATGTCGTACTTGACAGGCCCAATGAGGCTTTGGATGAGATTCTAGAACAGTATTATCTCTTCTATCGAGAAGTAAACTACGTTCATGGTGATCTCAGTCCATTCAACATCCTTTGGTGGAAGGATAATCCATGGATTATCGATGTTCCTCAGGCCTACAAGGTTGACACCTACTGCTCCATGCACAAGGTAGAAGCACTCCTATACCGAGACATTAGGAACCTGTTGAAGTACTTTGACCAGTATGGAGTATACCGCGATGAAGATCAGATAGTGGATACCTTCCTAGAGGCCTACATTCCTGACAACATGCAACACTACAAAGAACTAGCGCCAGAAGGGAGTGAACTGCTGTGATACCAGATACAATCCTCTCAAGCTGGCGCATTTCACAGCTGAATATTCCATCAAGAGGTGAAAGAGATGACAGCCGAATCATATACCGAACGTGAAATTGTGATACTGCAAGGCCTAGAAGAGGAGGGGCCTATGAGTCCTAAGGAGATAAGCGACAATCTCAACATTCCACTACGCACTGTGACTCGGAATCTGAGGATTCTGAGAAAGAAGAGCCTCTGTCGGAAAATCCCGAACCTCCAAGATATGCGGAGCCCACTCTATGTGCGTCAAGGGGAACAATCGTAGATGAAAGAGGTAATTTGCTTGCTGCATTAATTAAACTGGGTCGATTACTCTGATTTCTTCAATCCGCTTGAAGGCTTGATCATGAGTCATTAGAGACTCGATACCGTCTCTCCTCATAGTGGCAGCTATCGAGAGAGAGACTCTTTCACGGGTTTCTCGATAGATTTCTTTTCCCTCTTCAAGGATTGTCGAATCTCGACAAGAAGTGGAGCCCATAATTGTTGCCACATCCAATACATAATTAGCAATTTGATAAAAATCATGTATAGTGATTCCTTTTGAACAACATAAGCGCCGCCCGAAGCTGGTTATGGATTCTCAAGTATTGGACACCGATTTACCTCATTCTCACGTTTACAGGACTCTTCTCATTGCAGTTCTTCAGCCATAATGCATATTCACTGGTGTTCCTAATTGGCATACCGGTTCTTGTTGTCCCCATTACCTATCAGAAGCTTGTTGGCGGAGGCTGTAGTCTGAAATACCGCATTTGTGCATTGGTACGAGGCATGCTTGCAGGTGTACTCTTCCTAGCACTCGCATACACCGCAAATCTGGTTCTTCAAATCATACTCGCTCAGCTATCTTTCTTAGAGAATCAAGTCCTAACGCAACCATATGAAATCTGGTTCTTCAGTGGTGCAATTGGAGGCTTTCTAGCCAGAATCGCAGAAGTCAGGGGACAATCCATGCCTGTTCAGGTCGGTATTAGTCGTGAATAGTATTGATGAATCATCAGTTACTGGGAGATGATGCGGGAGCGAATGTACAATCATCAACCTAAAAATCGGTCTCCGTGAACGAAAAGAAAGCCCTTCTGACCAACATCTCTTCCTCGATCATGTTCATCCGCAAACGAGTAATTTACGGACCACCCGTTTTCAGCAAAGAGGGGTTGGATTCCCTCTGGATTGATTCCCCACTTGAAATGCGTCATGAATGCGCCAAAGCTGACTTCAGCCAAAGCTCGTACGCAAGCATCAACGAAAATCTCACTATCCTCCGGGCTCATGGTGGCTGCTGTTTCCAATACAGAAACAAATGCCTCTCTAGGTAGGTAGTATCCAGTTCCCTCCAGTATCCAGAAGGTTGGAATTTCGGATGAGAATCCCCCATCAATAAGCCGAAATTTCCATCTTGGAGTTGATAAATCAGCAGGGACCCTGATGACGTTGCACAAAGAGTTTGCGTCTCTTAGAACCTCCTCTTTGTACTTGATGACAATTGGGAAATCGATTTCGAAGATAGTGTGATTCCCATCATCAAGTGGAGCAAATCGATACGCCCGGGTATCAAGCCCCGCTCCAAGGAGGATAATCTGAGATTTGTTGTGTTCTTCGCACCATGGTGCTAGCAGCTCATTTTCAAGGTAGTGGGCCCGTACAATCGGATAATCCATTCGTTCGTAGCGTCTGTGTTTGTTGAGGTAGTCTTCCAAATCACCTGCTAGTCTTTCGGCGAAAGGATCTGAAATAAGTGGGTCTTCACGTTTGTATTCCTGCGCGCGCTGGTATGCGATGAGCCTTGCAGTGAATGGCACAGCTTCTGCCTCATCTAAAGCATCTTTGTCGTTCCCTCGTCGAGGCATAGATTCATCCACCATTCAATAGTCAGTTGCAGGTCAAACAAAAAAGCGTTATTCAGACTCAGAGTGTTTTCCAAATACTCGTTTCTGTAGGAAGCCGCCGGGGCAAGTGTTTCGCACTGCACAGGAAAGTATTCCAAATGAATGATTCCGTTTTTTCTAGTGGTGAGAAGAAAACCAAAAAGAGTCACAAACCTAATGGTTAAATATAGTTAATTACAACATTATTGTAGGTTTCTACAATGACAATTGTGCAAGACAAGAGAGAATACGCCAATTCTCCAACTGAGAATAAGGCAGTTATTCGCAGGTTTATTGAAGCATATAATAACCGAGAATTGGAAATATTCGATGAGTTAGTAGTAGCAGACTATATTGACCATACACATCAAACCGAGGGTCGAGAAGCGTTCAAGCAATTATTCACTCTAGCCTTCAAAGGTTTCCCCGATTGGTACGAATCCATTCAAGAAATGATAGCTGAGGGCGATAAGGTGTGGGTCCGCGTCATAGCCAAAGGCACTCACACAGGCGACTGGAATCTTTTTGGAGTTCCATTACCACCAACTGGCAAGAAAGTAGAAATGGAGATGGTATTCATCTGGCGCGTAGTTGATGGCAAGCTTGTGGAGGGAGAAGAAGTCGACGACTCGTTGAATTTCATGAAACAACTTGGTTTGATCGAGTACACACAGAAAGGCAAGAAAGTCTTTCCAGAAGATGCTGGGTAGTCCTAGGTTTAGGCGCGGAGTTTTGCCTTATCAAAAGGAAAACTCTATGGGCATAATAGCTTAGAGTAAGTTGAGGTAACAAGTTGTCAGAAGAGCAATCGAAATCAACTAAAGTCATTGCAGAACTAGTCATAGCCCCTTTCGGGGTGGGTACTAGTTTAAGCTCTTAT
This sequence comes from Candidatus Lokiarchaeota archaeon, assembly GCA_014730275.1. Taxonomy (NCBI): domain Archaea; kingdom Promethearchaeati; phylum Promethearchaeota; species Promethearchaeota archaeon. The sequence continues at coordinate 38,403 of WJIL01000097.1, forward strand.
GTCAAAGAATCAGTAAAAGAAATCGATTCCTTCCCAGAAATCAGGGTTCAGCATACGCCGATGAGCTCAATCATTGAAGCGGATAGTGTTGATCAAATACTAGAGGTCACGAAAGCCGCGCATGAAAGAATGTTTGATGCTGGTGCAGAAAGGGTCTCTACTTTGCTTCGGATTGATGACCGAAGAGATAAGGGACGAGAAATGGAAGACAAGGTAGATGCGATTTCCTGACATCCCCCCGGTTTTTTGCCCATTCCCTAACGGTACGATCTAATCCCTTTGGTGTAAGATAACTACAACCACAACCATGATACCCCCGATGGCCCCACCGATTCCTAACAGCATTATGTAATCTAATTCGGTGGAAGCACCATTAGGAGTAGTTGTTGTCGTTGTCGGTGATGTTGTAGTGGAGCTTGTTTCTGTGGACCAGCCTGCGAGCTGGGCCATTAACCACCAGAAGGCTTTGCCCTTCTGCTCGCAGCTGCTATAGGTTGTGTGACCTGCTTCGTTACCGTTGAATTCCTCATGTTCAATGGGAACATCGTAAGTTTCCCCACTATCTGCGTGTTCATAGGTACTATGCTCTCCTTCGTACCAGCAATCCAAGTCAGCGAAGTCAAAGAGTACCTTGTTGTTTTCAATACAATATTGGCGAATCATTTCATTGTTCCGCCAGCGAGTATAGCCATCTGAACCACCACTCTGAGCGTTACCGGTCATGTAGATGAACATCAGATCTGGATTATCGTTCTCCAAAGAAGTCATCGCATCAAGGTAATTCTGTACTTCTGAACTAGAATAGTGATTAAGCTGACAACACCAAGACCAAAGTGAGATTGTCAATGCTGGGTTGCTATCGAGGGTGTTCTGTGTTGTGGATAGCCCGTCTGCAGTTGACCAGTAAAGTTCTGGCGTAATGTAGCTATGTGGAGGGTTCCCATCAAGCATACAGAGTGCCCCCTCTTCGGCGGGGAGATTGCCAGAACCTATTGCACAACTGAAAGTAGCGTTTGCAGACTCAATCCGTTGAAGCCCTGTTGTAATCTGTCCACCATGACTTGTGTGAGCATAGTGTATCTTCAAGTTAGATTTGGCTTGCTCAAGCCATTCATCAGGGATTTCATCAAGAGAAATGCATTCATGGTCTACCACAAGACCTCCCGAGAACTGAGCGGTAGAAAGAGAAGCAAATGCAGACTGCTCGAGTAGTAGCGAAAATGCAAGACATGTAAGTAGAACAATAGCTATCTTTCTTGAGGGGATGGCGTGCCGCATATTGTAAACCCTTCTAGTTGAATTGATGGGGGCTTATATGATTTCGTTGCTTGTTTCTTCCAGCTTTGGCAATCTTACCTTCTAGCTTTTAAGCAGAGACGCAAGTTCCTCAGCCCATTCCCGTATTCTATCCAAATCACGGTTATCATAGGGCTTGTCAGTATCAACGCCCTGAGCCTCCAGATCCTTTCGAAGGCCTCGTAAGAGCAACCTCCACAGGAAACCCATAGCATCGAAATCCCAGAAGCCACCAAAAACTTCGATTGAATCCGGGTTCAAGCCATGTTCATTTGCCTTATCAACAACATACTGTTGGTACGCTTCTTCTTTGTTGACACCAAGCTTCGAGTAAAGTCCACCTTCTTGTTCGGCTCCCATCTCTCCATCGCCAGTAGTAAATGGCCAGGAACCTGAGGAAACAAATAGAGCTGTAATTTTCGATTGTAGTTCCTCTTTGTGGTCTTTAAGGAATTGGTCGGGTTCTTTGGTCCACCTTGAGGCTTTTATGCCGCTTCCTATGACAACCATATCGTAGACAGAAAGATCGTCAACATCCTGGCGTTTCAGATTAACAACATCGGTTTCAATTCCCTCTTCCCTTAGTCCCGTTGCGATAAGGTCGGCAGTGTCAGCCGTAGCTCCGTACCTTGTTCCGAATGCAATTAGCGTTTTCAATTACCTTGTCACCAATATTCAATTTTCTTTCTGGTTTCAACTCGTTATTCTACGTAATTTGTCTTTCACCAGATAAAGAAGACCAACGTAGGACAACGCCCCAAGTATTCCAAAAATCACGAGGGCAGGAATCTGTAATTCGGGATCCCCATTCAAGAACATCACCCATCCCATCGCGTTTACAGCAGTTCCTAGCGTTACAAAGAAGCCAAAGAAAAGCAGAATGACAGGATACGCAGTTCGGGGGCGTGTAAGTAGTAGATACAATGAAATGAATCCTAATGGAATAGTTAGACCAAGATCGAAGTAGCGGATAACCCAGAAGACATTGGGTGTGTTCTCATAAGTTCCCGACTCTGTGCCGCCTGTATTCAGGACTTGGAACACCTCACCCAACCACATCATGGCGAACAGCAGAAGAAGGACGGACATCACTGCCGCATAGATTTTGAGATTCCGTGGGTTGAATGTAGGTGCATCATCAGGTTCAAACATGGACAGACTGCTCATTCCAAGGATGAGACCGCCAATAACGAGAAAAATGAGTAATCCGAAGTAATGTTCGATATTGCCCGAATATGCCGGATTATTCCACTCTTGGCCGATTCCATAGGTAAGCCCAGTGTAAATCAGGGTCACCGGAGGGAGAATCAAGAAGTACTTCGCCCATTCCTTTCTCAACAAATGAGCTAGACCACCAATGAGAAGAATTGGCGTGATTAGTATCAGGTCAGCCAAATCTTGACCCATAAGTTGCCAAATCACGGATTGTGAGGATCTGTGCTCCATTATTCCGAGGCCGAGTGGACCTATGGCTGCTATTACGATGAAGACAATCGCACAGGCTATAGCAACCAGACTGATTACGTACCTTTCAAAGACAAGATGACTAGGTTCTTCAGATTCCATTGTTTTCACCTGAGTGAATACTTCTATGACTCCGCGAGTTGAAAGCCATAATAAACTTGGCACGGCGGTACATATGAAACAATCGAAGGATACCCTGCTTAGTGTGCCATCCAAATTCGAAAAACCAATAGCGATTTGACAATGGATATATCACCCAATAAGAAGCAACGTGGGAAGCTCGGTGAGTAATCTTTGAATTCTGATGTTGATGAAATACAAGCCTTTCAACAGAAGATAATGAACTGGTGGAGAAGAAACGCACGCGACCTACCATGGAGAAGGGACAATAGCCCGTATGCCGTGCTTGTTTCTGAAATAATGCTTCAGCAGACGCAGGTTAATCGGGTGGTCCCAAAATTCAAGCAATTCATGGAGACATTCCCCACAATTGATGATCTTGCCAATGCAGGGATAAAGGAAGTAATGCAAATCTGGAGTGGGCTTGGATATAACCGAAGAGCGGTATGGTTGAGAGACGCAGCAAAGAAGATAGTTGAGAAAGGGTCGTTCCCTCGGACTATCGAGGAGCTAACCAATCTGAAGGGCATTGGACCGTACACCTCGCGCTCAATTCTTATCTTTGCATTCAACAGGGATATTTCCACAGTTGATACAAACATTAGGCGGGTTCTCATTTCAGCAGGATTTGCTACGAAGGAGACTTCCAAAAAAGAATTGCAAAAAATTGCGGACAGAATCCTCTTGAAAGGAAGGTCTCGTGATTGGCATAATGCGCTTATGGATTATGGCTCGGAAGTCCTCACCTCCAGTTCAACAGGGATATCGCCCCGCACAAAGCAAACAAGATTCGAAGGATCTACTAGACAGCTCAGAGGGGAAATCATCAAGGTTTTGACATTTTCTGAACCACTTGAACTACAAGAGCTGATTTCCCAGACTGAGATGGTAACACCAAATCAGAAACAAATCAGTACAGTGCTTCGAGAGTTGGAGAAAGAACAACTAGTGGAACAAACAGATACAGGAAAATACCGTCTTCCAAGATAATCAACCCTGGTCATTTGGTATTTTGAATCTACAGAGAGTTCTTAGTGTATTCTATTAATCACCAAAATAACCGCGTTCTGAAGCCTCATCGAGTAGCTCTTGAGTCAGCTTCCAGAGATGCTCCGATCCCAGCCGAATTTTCTTTTTCTTCTCCAGAACATCAGCCTTGTGGAGATTGTGCTTTTTCCAAGATGCCCCTTCATTGCCGTATGCCATCAAGATTGGTTGAAGTGAATCAACAGCCTTGGCAAATTTCGCTTCAGGTGTTGACATCGATTCAAATTCTTCCCAAATTTCCAAGAGAGATTGTCCCTGTTCGGGAGGAAGAAGACCGAAAATTCGTTTGGCCGCTTCCTGTTCAGCCTCGTACTTCTCCGAATCGAGATGGTCGCCGTATAGAAAAGTATCACCGGCATCGATCTCAACCAAATCGTGAATAAGGAGCATCTTCATAACATGCAGAAGGTCAAGATCAGACTCATTTGCGTATTCACTGAAAATGAGGGCTGATAGGGCAGCATGCCATGTGTGTTCAGCTGAATTCTCTTGTCTCGAGTTGTCAACAAGCCATGTTTGTCTCAGTATTTTCTTCAGCTTGTCAATCTCTATGAGGAATTCTATTTGAGCCAATGAATTATCAGAAGACATGATACGGAGAGGCAAATGGTGCTATTTGGGTATAACGGCCCCGATGCCCAACTCCCTCGCTTCACAATTAGGTCGTCTTTCCAAAGGGTCCGGTCATCATAATCCACAGTCCATCTCTGGAAAAGCCGGGGAACAATGCAAGAGCTATTCCAAGGATAACCATGATGATGCCAAAGATGAACAGAGGGGTTAAGAAGATCTCATAGAATCCCAATTGAACTTCCATTCCTGTATATGCAAGTACTGATACGACAAATGGTGCTAGAACAGTAGCAATTACCAGAACTACACCAAGCCAGAAAATGACTTTGCCAATCCGTTTTCTGCGAGAAACATCTCGGGGTTCCCCTTAGTTTTTTCGTTCATCGTTTATCAGCAATTTAATCCAATTCAATTCTTATTGCTTTTTCCCCGAATATTCAGAGTATCTCTATAGGGTTATGTCAGAATCTTTTAATCATCAGTAAAGAAAAAGAAGAAGGTGTGAGGAGAAGGGTTTAAGCTGGAATGATTCGTTCTTTCTGCTTCTGTAACTCCAAAGCAGATAGCTTTTGATCATGGGTGAGTTCGGAGTGCTTTTCGATAGATTTTGCAACAGCGCCCCGAGATGTGCCCATAAGTTCCGCATTACAGATATCGCATTCGTACTTGTATGGCATCGTCTGTCACTAATGTAAACATGTTTCCTGTGACCTTTTAGTAATTGGGGAAGTATGACGCGATAAAACAATTCAGAAAGGAATTGATAGAAGCAGGACTTGATGATTTGTACCTTAGTCAGCATCTCACTGTGAGTACAATTCTTTCAATCGCTCAAGCGCAGCTGAATAGTCCTCATTCTGTTTTGACCAGTCCACAAGATTATCACATGGAAAACCATCACATTCATCGCAGTGCTCAAGGCCTTTTTCGTCAACACAGCACTCTAGAATCCAGCAATCTGCAGACCAATGAGTTGTGCGGTCGCCATGACAACCTTTGCAATACATGCCCTTGGCGATAGCTTCACTTATGCCTTCCTTTTGACCAAGCCACCCCATCCCTTGAAGATTGAACGGTTCAAATCAGTATAATGTTCATACCAGTTATGGTCACTGACATTCTTGAATTCGTCCTGAATCTCCTTATGTGTCAGATTGTAGTTAGCCCGTGTAGACTCTATGCCCCAGTAGGTTGCTTGTCCTTCAATCCAGAATTTGTTTTGAACCGGTGCGTGATCTACTGTATCATTGCCTTTCTTTTCAGTCTTGAACTGGAAAAGATGCATTAGTTCGTGCTCACAGACGTACTTCAAGTCGGCTTTGCTCTCCTTCTTGCCTACTTCAATTATAATGTGACCTTTAGTTGATGCTTTGCCTACCGTTTCACTGGTCGTTCCTTTAAGCACTGTAATATTGATTCTACCTGGCCTGTAGGTTACTGGACCTCTAGTGAAACCTTTCTTATGGTAGAAATCCAAGCTATAGGCGATGTGTTCCTTTATTTCCTTAACATAGTCTCCGTCAACGCCGCTCTTATTGTAAACATCTACCTTCTCACTCTTATCGAGTGTCTTTTTATCGTCAATCCCATCGAAAGAGAAGTCACGATTCACACCATTTGTAATTGTAACTCTATAGCCGGTTTCAGTTGCCAAAAAGCCATACACATTGGGGCGCCCAGGAGAAATAAGACTCTCCATCCACTTGCTTGTGTTTGCTGATTCAAAACCAAATAGAGACACAGACCCATTGTGATTCGAAGGAAGCGAAGGTCCGTTGTCCTCGTCAGGCCATCCGTCATAAGTTTCGTCACCATTGCCACCACTATAGCGTACATAGTCAATGACATTCCCAACCTCCGTGAAGAGCCCTATTTCATCTCCTGAGGGGTCAAGCAGTCTATCTGTCAAACCAAGATGAATGCTTGCTGATCCATCACTGGCGTCCAAGTCATCTTCTCCAGTCCCCCCGTAGATTGCGATGTAATCTTCTGCGTCGATGCTACTTACTAAAGGCAGCCTAAGCATGCCCTCCTCATCGAATGTTGTAATATACCAACCAGAAAGCTGCTCTTTGGTATAACCTTCAGAAATATAGACTTCAAAAAATTCCTGATCAACTGTGAGAGTCTGATTGTAATGAATTTCACATATCTGAACGTTATCTACAAATTCTGATGCAGTGTCCGTATGAGTTGGTTCACTTGCTTGCTGTAACAGCAAAAAAAAAACGGTCAGTCCGGAGGCTACGAGGATTATGGTAGTAATTAGAATGGCGGCTACTTTTCGATTCAAATTCAGTTCCCTGAAGCCAGTGGTGGCCCAAATGGACACAGACCAACCAATACTTTTGTCTTTCTGTTTCTCTCGCATTCTTGATAACAGCAATAAGTGAGCGGAATGCATCATAAACTGGTGATTGTCCTGTTAGACTTGGTTAATACCCTTCGAGATTTCAAAAATGATTCTGAACTCTATGCTGATCTCATATTTGATGCCGAGAAATCTATCACGATTGTTGTCGAATTGACTGACACTGGTCAAACTGCTACCCTCATTTTGGAGAAAGAGACAGGGGTTAGTAGCATCGAAAAAGGTGGAAAAAAAGGGGATTTGAAAGTAACTATGACAACACAAACTTTGCATGATATTGCAGAAGGAGAAGCAGATGCATTTGCCTTGGCAGGTCGCTCAAGTATGGATGAAAAGCGTCCGATTGACTTTGAATTCCTGAACCCGGCTCGAAGTGCAGAAGCAATGGAAGCTATCAAAGGGCTTGCAACCTATTTCTTCGTACCAGGGCGGCTGAAAAACAAGGAACTCCGGGTTGAACAGGCGGGTCAAGCCCATGGTGCTCGCCCAATCCCATTGGTCTACTGGAATGCGTTGAGGACAGCATGGTATCATGTTGACACTGGTACCGTGCTAAATGAAGAGCGAGAAATCGATCCATGGCCCCAAGCTTTCATTGTTTTGGATGGAAAGGGGAAGATAGTAATCGATGACGAAACCATTGAAATGGAAAAGAACAGGATTTACTATGTGCCTAGAAGCGTAGTACATCAGATTGAGGCGAGGACAGATGTTCAGCTCATTTGGCTAGCATGGGACGCAAAATAAAGTGACAACAGGATTCTTTGGACTGTGGATTACATGGACGAAGAGAATCACAGTGAAGATACCCTTTTTGGCAGGATTAGAAGCACAGTGGGGCGATTCTTTGGAAACGGGGTATGTCCGTATGAATTTTCTTTCACACTGATGAATCCCTTTCGTCGCTTCATACTCTCACCCAGCGAACTATTGGACCGTTTGCAGCTAGCAAAGGATTTCTGCGTCCTTGAGCTGGGACCAGGGCCTGGATATTTCAGTCCTGAAGTTGCGAAAGCTCTTACAGAAGGACATCTTCTTTTGGTCGATATTCAGAAGGAAATGCTCGAAAGGAACAGAAAACGACTACAGAAACAAAGCATTGCCAATGCTGCCTCAATCCATGGTGATGGATGCTCTTTGCCAATAGGTAGTGATACATGTGATGTGGCTTTTCTAGTAGCTGTGCTTGGTGAAGTTCCACAGCCTAGATTATGCATAAGAGAAATGGGCAGAGTACTTCGAAATGGCGGTTTGCTCTCAATTACAGAACAGCCGGGCGATCCGGATCATCTTTCAATAGATACAGTATGCAATCTCGTAGAAAGCGAGGGCTTCACCGTTCTCGAGTCACTTGGAAAAGACAAAAACTTCACTGTCAATTTCAGACTTACCTCCATCTGATGCTTGCTGTGGCGGATTAATCGTTTCTCCCAGATATCCTCACAACTTATGGTCACAAATTGTGACTACCGATTGTGACCCCATATAGTGGCTTTCTATTATATACTAAATCTGAGTGGTATGTCATGTGAAACACGATGAACACGATGTCAAACACAACCCGGTCAGAGAAGAAGAATATCGCAACCATCG
>WJIL01000098.1 GCA_014730275.1 Candidatus Lokiarchaeota archaeon
GAATAAGCTCCAGCTAAGGAGATTGAAACTATTTGACTTCTTCTCCACAAATCGGGCATGTCTTTACCCGTTGCATAGAATAAGCTCCAGCTAAGGAGATTGAAACACATTGGTTCGAGAATTCCTGGGAAGAGAACCAAACAACGAGGCATTCTTGCGGTCTATTGGTATTGGGAGAAAATAGGAATCAGCAGCGTGCTGACATCTACGAGTTTCCTAATGACTCAGGCTTTGACTTCATCTTGCTTGATTCAATGTTTCACTTCTACAAGCGGTATCAGGAGAAAGAGGTTGCATTGGTCCAGCGGGTTATGAGGGACATGAGGGTTGGCACAGTTCTCTGCATCTTGATCAACAAATCAAAGATCGCTGAATCCGTACTCGAATCCATATTCGATGAGGCACAGGGACATTGGAATCACTTCTAGGATGAGTACGTGCGGCTTCCAGAGAATAACTCACTCTATAAGATGCTAGTTTTGCGGAAGGAGTGATGGAGAGAGGAAAGACCTCTCACAATTGATGATTAGGATGTTGAAGGCATAGCAGAATCAGACGAAACGAACATTGCAACGGAGGGTTCTTAAGGCTAAATAGCCTCATATCTAAGGTTCGTCATATCTCAAGCTCATCAAGCATTTAGAATAATGGGCTGGTTCACGGATTGGACTTCAATGGTGATATAGTCATGAAGAAAGAAGAACGCAAACCCACAACGACTGATGCTGGTATTCCTGTAGCCAGCGACGAGTTCTCCCTCACGGTTGGACCTGATGGTCCGATCCTGTTGCAGGACACCTACCTCATCGAGCAGATGGCAAACTTCAATCGGGAGCGAATCCCTGAGCGTCAGCCCCATGCAAAGGGTTCAGGAGCCTTCGGTCACTTCGAGGTAACGGAAGATGTCAGCGCTTATACCAAGGCAGCGGTGTTTCAACCGGGCACAAAGACTGACACCCTCATTCGCTTCTCCACTGTGGCCGGGGAGCGCGGCAGCCCCGATACTTGGCGAGATGTGCGCGGTTTTGCATTGAGGTTCTATACCACCGAAGGCAATTATGACATGGTGGGCAACAACACACCTGTATTTTTCCTCCGGGATCCTATGAAGTTCCAGCACTTCATCCGCTCCCAGAAGCGCCGGGCAGACAGCGGGCTGCGTGACAATGACATGCAATGGGATTTCTGGACCCTGTCACCCGAGTCAGCTCACCAAGTCACGATATTGTTTAGTGATCGCGGGATTCCCAAGACCTGGCGGCACATGAACGGCTATTCAAGTCACACCTACATGTGGGTCAACGCAGAAGGCGATCGGTTCTGGGTGAAATATCACTTCAAGACAGATCAGGGCATCGAAATCCTCACCCAAGAAGAGGCTGACAGAATCGCTGGTGAGGATGCCGACTACCACCGGCGTGACCTGTTTGATGCAATCAAGCGTGGTGATTACCCCAGCTGGACGCTGAAGGTACAAATCATGCCCTTCAAAGAAGCCGAGACCTACCGGTTCAACCCCTTCGACCTGACAAAGGTCTGGCCGCACGGTGATTACCCCTTGCATGAGGTTGGCCGACTCACACTGAATCGCAACCCGACCGACTTCCACACCGAGATTGAGCAAGCGGCGTTCCAACCAAGTAACCTCGTGCCTGGTATCGGCCCCAGCCCGGACAAGATGTTACTCGCTCGCCTTTTCTCATATGCTGATGCCCATCGCGCCCGCTTGGGTGTTAACTACCACCAGATCCCGGTCAACCGACCGAAGTCTCCTGTGCATAGCTATAGTAAGGACGGGGCGATGCGAATCGACAACGTCTCCGATCCCGTGTACGCACCAAACTCGAAAGGAGGCCCGAAGGCTGACGGAGAGCGCTATCCCCAGGTTGAGATATGGAAGGCCAGCGGAGAGTTCGTCCGCGCTGCATACACCTTGCGAAAAGATGATGATGACTGGGGGCAGGCCGGAACATTGATACGCAAGGTCATGAACGATGAACAGCGTGACCGTCTGGTATCCAACGTCGTTGGACATCTCAAGAATGGCGTATCAAAGCCGGTCCTAGAACGAGCATTCGAGTACTGGCGCAACATAGACAAAGAAATCGGGAACCGCATCGCCAAAGGCGTGACTGGCAGTTAATCTTGGCAGTGTACAGCACGCGATGCATCAATAATTGAATTCCCGAGTGTGGGAGACATAAGAAGAGGTTTGACCGTACGAGAAATGAGAGCTCCCAATGACTGTCCTTGCTGTGCGCAAGAACTTCGAAGCTGCCATTGCTTTCCATTGGGTCGTCAATTTTGTCCGGTTCTTTGTGGGCTTTTGATATGGTTGGGAAGATGACGAAGTGACGAAACCTTATACGGGTATGCCATCCAGTAAAACGGCGAGGAAAGTTGAATCCAGACCCATTACATAACAAGACACATGACCTTTGCATATCGGTTGCTTCTTACATTTTTCCAACCACGGTTCTTCGATATTCTATTGGTGCGCATTTGGACTCGTTCATCACACCAGAAGTGAAACTCAATCCTGAGGATTTCAAAGTAGAGCAAGTTTGGTACAGATCCAAAGATAATACAAGGATATCGATGCATCTCGTTTCTAACAGGAAAACAAGGTCAATAGAAAATCGCCTGTACTTGTAAGAGGATAAAAGGGGCGTTCCCCTTCGCCCTGTAACCTGCAATGGCGTCTCACTAGCAGATATTCTCCATCTCTAGCGTCCATATTCGCTGTGGTAGGTCTGCAAATACGCAACCTGATTTCCGTCCAGATCATAGAGGTTGCCAATCAATTCGTCCTCGATTGTATCGATTAGCGGCTTCAACGGCTTCATTCTGAACTGGTGATAATCATCAGGATGGTAATGCTCCCTGATTCCCCGAGATAGCTTATCGCTGAATGTCTGGATTGCATCTGCGTGCTCATCGATTAGTGCCCCGTCTGGCATGGGAAACCGCATGATCTGACTTTTCGTTACATGGTGCATATCACCATATGTCATCCAGTACAGGTAGAACAGGGACGAGTTCAGGGCGAGGAATACGGAGTCTCGTTCCAATTCGTTCTCGAAGTGTACGAGTTCCATGTTCGTTGCTTTTGGAGCCTTCTCTTTACATACATTCATCCAGTAGTTTGCTGCATTCCGGTAGTACAGCGTGAAGCCCTTCGCTGCAACATAATCACGGATTCTCGTTTCTGTTGCGGCCAACTTACGTAGGATTGATTCCTTCACTCTGTCTCCCACTTTCGGAATCACTTCGAAACGGTCTGCCTTGTCCTTTCCATCAATTCGGTCCCTGAGTATCAATCCGTCGATGTTGCCATATTCGATATTATCCATCAGGCCTTCCCGCTCGTCCTCACGGAACCTGATGAAGTCACTCGTCTTCCAGATTCCGTTTCCGTTTGTTGACTTCTGCCCAATGGTTATCGCCAGGTTGATTTCTGCGTTTCTGAACATTTTTGACGGCCGTCTAGTGAAAGCGCTTGTGTACGTCTCCGTCAGGTTTTCTCTAATCACATTATGCAGCTCATGCATTGTGCTGTTAGCCAGAATAGAATTGGTGGTGATATTGCCGAAGTAGCCCCCCTCTCGGAGTAGCCCCCTGAGCTGCCTCTCGATGAAATGTGCGGCGATTTCACGATACTGTCCGGTTTTGTAGAAATCAGCAATGAACGCCTTTTCCTCGGGGCGAGTAAGGGCACCGTATGGCGGATTTCCAATCACTACATCGAAACCAGCATCATCGCGGAATATGTTTGGGAATTCCAAAATCCAATGGAACGGATTGGTCTTCTCGAGGTCTTCACCAATCGGATCCCTTGTTGCTATGATGCGATCGATGTTACTATTCCCATGTATGGATTCCACAAGCTTGGCAAAAATGTTCGAATCTGCTCTGGTGACACTGAGATGGCACTTAGCAGTTACCTTCCATGTTCTAAATCCGAGAGCTTCCAGCTTGTCTCTGGTTTCATCCGTCATGTACTCTCTGAATTTCAGGGTCAGTTCGCTCCTAGAATCATTGCTCTTCGTGAGAAACCGAAGTGCTTCAGATATATCCTGGAATTCTCGTTCCAGCTTTCTGTTTGATGCGTGGAGATACAACCTATCGAGTTTCTTCTTCATCCTCTGCTTCAGTTCTTCCATACGCTTCTTCTCTTGTATCGTGTCCTGACAGTCCGTACAGTATTTTCGGAGGTTCTTCGTGTATAGGCTGAGATCATCTGAGAGCTCTTCGTGGAAGTCACGACTCTGGTTTTCTACAGCAATCTCGTTTTCGGCAAAGCCAACAAGAGAATTACCGGTTCGGATATTGAAGTCGAGACCGGGAAGCGTTTCAGGATTCGCTGGGTTCTGCTCAGACGCGATGAGCCACAACCAAAGCCTGAGCTTGCAGATTTCCACGGCTC
>WJIL01000099.1 GCA_014730275.1 Candidatus Lokiarchaeota archaeon
GGTGATGCGTGATCTGGGGCTTCGCAGCAGGCGTGCGCCGGAGTACGTGGTCACGACCGATTCCGGTCATGACCTGCCGGTGGCCGAGAATCTTCTCAAGCGGGACTTCTCGGCACCTGCTCCCAACGAGAAGGAGATTGGGAATCTCACCTGACTTTCGACCCTCGAAGGCTGGTCGTATCTGGCGGAGTCGCTGGATTGTTGCAGCCGTTATGTGGTTGATTGGGCAATGAGCGACAGGATCGATGCGGAGCTGGTGTATCGTGCCCTGGAGATGGCTCTCAGGCGTCGTGATGTATCCTCGTCAACCACCCTGACCCACCACAGCGACAGGGGTAGCCAATACAGCTCGGAGATGATTCAGCAGCTCTTGACAGAGAATAGCATAGGCGTCAGCATGTCCCGTCGTGGAGACCCGTTCGATAATGCCATGATGGAGGGTTTCTTCAGCTTACACAAGAGCGAATGGACCAATGATCCGTACGAGACCTGGGTCGAATGCGAACTAGAGATCTTCAAATACATCGAGATGTTCTATATTCGCATAAAAACTTACAAAAGACTGAATTACATCAGTCCAATGGATTTCGAGCGGCAGTATGAGCGTGAGCGAAAAGCGAGCGAATCCGCTGCTTGTTTGTTAGCACAGTGATTGTCCGAAATCAACCGAGGGCTCCAAGAGTGTCGGATATCTGTCGACTACCTAGAAGAGTATTAGTTGTCGATGATATGCTTAATGTTGGGGGTAAGGAGTGCGGACTCCTTGTACAACTGCAGATACTCAAGGAATCTTCGATATCTACTGACCTATGCCTATTGAGAGGTGAAGGTGAGTTGGTTGAAAGAGCACTAGAATACACCAGTGATCATCTGTTTCTGAATCGAAAGAAAGGTAGATTTGTCTCTGTTGAGAGCCTTTTCCGCCTGAGACGCTACATAATTGATAAAAATATCCAGATTGTACATTGTAACGGGTGGCTTGATTCTCTAGTTGTATTGATTGCAGTCTGGGGGCTCAGGGTATCACTTGTTCGCACAGTCCATGGACACCTAAAAGGATTCAAACTAGCCATAGATCGATTTGTAACCAGCAAATTCGATTCGATGATAGCAGTTAGTAATTCATTTCGCAGGGATTTGCTGCGTTTGGGCTATAAAGAGTCCAACATATCTGTCATCCCGAATACATACGATCCATGCATGAAGCCAAGTAGCACATGCATCAAGCCTCCACCGTTGAGGATCATATCTGTTGGCAGATTGAATAAAGCCAAAGATCAAATGACACTGGTAAAGGCAGCGAAGGTACTCAGATCCCACAACACAGAATTTGTCCTTTCCTTGATTGGTACTGGAAGTCCGAACTATATTCATTCAATAACACGTTATTTAACAGAGAATTGCCTTGAGCCCTGGGTTCGAATGTGCGGACGGCATATGGACGTGGCAACCATATTGAGAAAAAGCCACCTGTTTGTCTTTCCTAGTACAAGAGAATCTTTTGGCATAGCGCTTATCGAAGCAATGGCATGTGGGCTACCAGTAATTGCATCCAGATTGCCATCAACAGAAGAGATATTAGAAAATGGTGAGTATGGCATTATGTTTGAACAGGGTAATTATCGTGACTTGGCCAATAAGATCATCAAATTCGCCTTGAATCATCAATTACTGGAGGAATACTGCAGCAAATCGCTCAAAAGAGCCAGCGAGTATTCACCTGGCGTATTCAGGAAGAGATTGCTCGACGTTTACAGAACGGTGCTGACATGATTTCTGGAAGTATCACAAATGTTCTTCAAATGGTGCAGCGACCTATTTCGAAAAGGCGCATTTCAGATGCACACAGATCGCTTTTTTGTGAATTGACTGGACACCCCTTGATTGAATTGGAACACCCCAGCTCCGCCGAATCTAGAAGAGCCTTACGACATTATGGGAACCTAAGTAGTCTTCTGATATTGTATTCGATAGGTCTAGGATTTCGATTGGGCGGCGAAGCATTCGTAGATGCTCGATAAATGATGGTTCATAGTAGGTCATTACAGCGAGATCGGCATCGTTGAGAACTGCACTTGGAGAAGTCTCGATGATTGAGTCGATTTCGGGCAATCTGTTTCTTACGTAATCCAAATTCTGGCCAATTAGTCTCTTCAAGTCTATATTTGGATCAAATACGCTAATGTTAAATCCGTTGTCTATTAGCGCTCTTGCGACTTCAATCGCTGGGCTGTTTCTAAGATCATCCGTACTCTGTTTGAAGGAGAGACCTAAAAGCGCGATTTTCTGAGGGTTCATCTGCGTTATCTGAGAAACAGCCGTATTGGTATGCAAGGCATTTGATTTGGGAATCGCCTGAATCATAGGAAGATTTGCACTGTGATTGCTAGCCATTGATATCAGCGCAGCGACGTCTTTTGGCAAACATGATCCCCCATATGAAAATCCTGGCTTCAAATACTTAGATGAGATGTTCAACTTCGTATCCTGACATACTACATCCATGACTTTTCTTGCGTTGATGGACAGTGAACCCAGCAACCGACCTATTTCGTTTGCGAATATTATCTTGCAGGCATGATAGCAATTGCAGACATACTTTATCATCTCGGCTTCTTCAGGCTCAATCAATATAGGCTGTCTACGGATATCACTGTACAGCAAACTCACAGTTTTGTGAGCTTCTTCGCTTGTTGATCCAACGATTACAAATGGGGGATCACGGAAATCTTCTACCGCGTTGCCTTCCCTGAGAAACTCAGGATTGAATGCCAGATGAAATCTAGCATGGGGGGTCTGCTCCTCGAAATAATGTTGCAGTTTTCTCGTTGTGCCTGGCGGAATTGTGCTGCGTATGGCGATAGTAGCTTCCCCGAATCTATCATGATAGAATTCTGCAACTTGCCTAGCAACCCTTTGGACCGAACTTAGATCCGGATGCCCTTCGGGCCCCTGAGGGGTACCTACGCAGATCAAGATGACATCGGCTTCTCTGAGCGCTTCGTGCAAATCAGTTGTTGCCAGGAGAGATCCAGCCCTAATTGCCTCTACAATAATCTCTTGGAGCCCAGGCTCAACAAAAGGTGCCTGGGCCTTATTGATCATCTCAACCTTTTCCTTACTGGTGTCCATGCCTACTACGCTGTGTCCAGAGTCTGCCAGACAGGCAGAAGTAACAGAGCCAACATATCCTAATCCGATAACGGAAACTCTCATTTCAGCACCTACCTCCTGCGCACGAATGAGTTGTAACTTGTTGATAGCATGAATTTCGCGCTAGTAGGCTACTCCCCTAGCTCCATCAATATACAAGATCGATTGATTGTCTGGATATCATCCAAGATTAACATTGCGGTGGTGAATTGAAGGGAGCCATACAGCCTAGAGAAAGGTACCAGACAGAAACGTATTCTGCTGCCTGTATACACCCTGACGAATATTTCGTCATTGAGATACAACGTACAACCATCCTTTTCCCGAACAGGTCTTATCTTAGGATTCATGATGAAAGGTCTTAGAACCTGCTTCTTCCGAGAATCTTGGACCGAATCCGAAATAAGGACCGAACTCTGGCTGAATTGAATGGTGCGCCTTAGTTTTGCTCCATCCTTCAAATGCAAAATTCCAGTAGCCTGCCCTGATTCGTAGCTGATGATTGCTTTCTCAGGTAGGCTCTTGGCGCCAAATGGCCCATAAAAAACCGCGTGGGGGCTATTCTCAAGCACCAGGGTATTATGTGCATGCTCACTTCTGAAGTAGTTTCGAAAAGAGGCGTTCTGGGGCATCCAATAGGAAAATGTCCCAGAGTCAACAAGGACAGGAAAGCCATTCTTCCAAAGGAGAATGCTAAGGCTATCGGCGTGAGCATGCGGACAATACTCCATGGGGGCCTGAAAACCCATAGGTCCGCATCGGAAGATGCAGCGATAGGTTTTTGATTCAAGTATAAGGTAGCCGCTTTCAGGGAAGATGCGGTGCCGGATTTTTTTTCGGCGGGTGTAATCTGGTTTTTTACTACTACTAGCACTATGTAGAATTCCGTTAAACCAGAAATTGACAGGTCTAATTGGAAATTCTGCGGCATGATGAAATGAGCGCTTCTCAGCCTGAAGAGAATCCCATAAATCAATTATTCCGCTATAATCCCAAAAGGAGTATGACAAATCTCGTGGCAGGATAGTCCCACCATCATCATCACCAATCCTTGGTACAAGACCTGAGGAATTAGCCATAGACTTCAGGAATTCGACTTGTCTACGGCATACGCTTGGTAGCTGCGGTAGGTAACGTTCAGTCTTTTCGGTGAAGACACGATAAAAGAGGTACATAGCCTCAAGATTAACCCGCATATACGCTATGGATTGCTCAGCGGAAATACCATCAGAACGATATTGATATTCCAAGTCATCATGCAGGTATCTGATGAGCCTCTCTAGCCTTGAGCAGTCACTCATATCAAGAAACCACAAAACGATACAGAGGATAGATAGCTCTACTATGGAATGATTATTCCGTCGCCATCTTGGTGCTGATTGGTTCTCTATGGTCAGGTTATTGTTCAGGAAATGACCGTGGGCTTGTAGAGAACGGAAAAATGTAACCTCCCAATGTATATTGCTTGTACCGATCTTTTTCATCAGCATGTAAAACAACATCCATGATAGGGATCTAATAGCAACCTCCATTGAGCTATACCAGTTTACTGTGAAGGGACAAGGATTCTCTTTGATCCACTGCGATATCGTTTCTTGCCCTTTCTTCAGGTATTTCATCTCACCTGTCAGCCAAGAGGCTTTGGCAAGGTTTAGTAGAAATTGGAATCTATTCAGCTCCCATGTAAATTTGTAGTCTGCGAAATTGGGATCGTAAATAGCAAGATGTTTATAGTAATGATTTGGGTAAGTACTTTCACCGTCCACCATTGCATTCCATATTGGTCTTTCCGGGAAGTTAAATTGCCTGCTAAGCAGATTATACTTGCCATCCATTAATGATTCCGCTTCTTCGACAACTGCCGTATTCTCGTCCTTGAAAACATATTGAAACCTTACCTTGCTTTTGATTGAGACATCAAAAGCAAGTAAGGTATCGGCCTTTTTCCGTACGGATTTTGGAATATTCGAAGCTAGCTGAATAGAGGTTTTTCGAAGGGGAAAAGATCCTTGGCAAGCTGTATGCATTTTAAGGAATTTCACCAATACCTGCTTGACAGAGCTTGGTGTTCTGCGAAATAGCCTGGAAGTGAATAGCCTAAACAGAGCACTATTCGGCGACATAGTGGCTAATCTGCAAGTTATTGTTCTCTGGCAAGTGTATATAGGAGGTCAGCAAACTTTTGAGTAAGGGCCTTTCTGCTATATCGCTGAATTCCCTTGGTAGAGATTTCATTCAAGGTATTTGTCCTCCATTTTCCAATTATATGCCGGAGTGCTTGATAAATCCTCTCCACATCCAAAATAGGTGCTGCCCATCCGATTCCATGCCTTTCGACAAATCTGCTGGCAATACCATCGTTGTCGAGTAGTAATATGGGTCTTTTAGAAGCCCAGGCTTCGTAAATTTTCCCGGGGATCAGTGTTGGAATAGGATAATTCAATACGAGATTTATGGCAGTTGATTTCAGTCTTTCTATAAATTCGGCCTTGGGGCAAAAACCAAGCAACCTAATACAACTGAGGAGATTATGTTCTCGAAGGTGCTTTATTTCTCTCTCTGGTATTTTGCCGGCAAATCTCAGTTCGATTTCCTTCCGGCGAATGAATCCTTCCTGAACGAGAATATCAAATGCTCTACAAAGACCGAGAATGGTTTTCGGTGCACGGCTGCCCCATCCTCCAGAATAGAAGAATGATAACCTACCGTCTTTGCTTGAATAAGCTGCTTGAGAACATTCTCTGAATTCTTCTAGGTCAACACCATTTGTTATCAACACAAATTTGCCTTCATGCGCTGGATATCTCTTTTGAAAATCTCTCCTGCTTGCATCTGTCACCAAGATTACTTTAGAAGCCGCACTAATTGCCTTCGCTTCGTCTCTTTTGATAAAATATCTAACCCAAGAGGGTCGAGCGAAATAGGAAACAGTATCAATTATGTCATCCTTTATATCGAGGATGATAGGTATATTAGGGAACCATTTCTTAAGGTGCCTGCTCGCGTAGATAACGCTGAAAGGTGGTCCTGTTGCGTAAATGACTGCAATACCTTCAGTGGATAGCAATTTCTTAGCCTTTTTGAGCATTAAGGGGCACCATAAGCGAGCTTTATCTGGCATAAAAAGGCCATTGAGAATAGCCTTGAGTCGCCTTTTTAGAATGCTCTTAATGGTCAGATAGCCGTTTTTCAATAGACCATGTTGCCTGCTAGAAAGAACTTCAGTTCTGGGCTTCTGCAAATGGAGATGCTCCTCTTTCTTCCTAAACCATCTAGGCTCAAACGTCCCGGTTCTTTCGATACGTACATTTGGTGGGATTTCATTAAGCAATCCTTTACAAAGCTTCTCTTCTCCGTACAGATAGCGTAAATCTGATCGGCGAGTCACCACAATCGGATGTATGTCTTCGTCAATCTTAGGAAGGTATTTAAGAAACTTGACAAGTCGTATAGAACCACCTTCCTGACCATAGGGTGGGAATGTATGACAAAGCATCAATATCTTCATTGGTATCACATGTTTCAATCTGGGAGTGTTATACCCGCTAGCATAGCTGTAGCATTCTCAATCGAACGCATTATGGCATTAGAGGGCAGTTCTATCTCAAATTCAAACATACGCCTTTTCAATCGTATCCTTTCGAGTTAGTCCTTCTAAAACGTAGACTTTCGTGTAGATACACTAAACCACCAACTAATAGAAAAAGATGCGGCTCAGTGTATCCACCGCCACCGGCTCCCATAATGAAGCTGAAAACGACGAGCATAGCTGAGAAGAACACCATAGCAATAAGCCCTTCTTGGTCAGGTATATTCTTGCGATTCCTTAATAGAGTTAGCGTAGATCCAACAACTGGAACGATGAGGAATAGAATGAGATAGGTTATACCCAATAGACCAAATAGACCTATTACAGAGAAATATGCCCCATGACTTCCAACATCTTGGTATTTAGCTCTTTCCTGAAACGGGATTGGTTGGATGCCCCTGCCCAATATTGGGCTCTCAACGAGACCCTCTATGAGTATTTCATAGCTTGATATTCTATGCTTCTCTCGCTGGGTTATGCTTTCGTAATCAAGAATTCTCTGAAATTGCACATCAGCCACATCCTGCCGGCCTATGCGGAATAACCCGAGTGCCCCGATGGTCAGCACTGCAATAATCGTAACAATAATGCTCTTACTAGGTCTAACTAGAATACCGAGGAATAGTAGGCCAGCACAAACTCCCACAAAGGCAGATCTCCCTCCTCCTAGTATGACCATTGCCCCTGAGGATATAGCAAAGATAAGATTTCTCATTCTTCCCCTGCTTTGAAAAGCCAAGAGCGTTGTTGCACATACCGTAGACAGTGCTGCAAAATGGGAAAGGCCCCCTATTCTAAAGGGTTTAATATAGTCAGAGTATGTAGGTCCCGTATATTCCAAGTATGCCAATGAACCCGATAAGAATGGGAAATCAATCAGCCCAAAATATGTGAGTACTCTAATAACGCACGTAATGAATAGCGTAGCCGAAATAAGACTGAGAATTTTGCGAAGTTCTAGTTTTAGAATATGTAGACCCCAATAGGTAACGAAAAACAGGAGTATCGCTACCATCGCCTCATAATATACTTTCAATCCATAGCCCGTTCCGAATCCTCCGAATAGAGATTTAGCCCCTGCGGGATTCCTAGCATAACTTGCTATCAAAGCAACGGTTAAAGCAATTAAGCCTAACATTGCTCTTCTTGTAATCCGTGATCTCGGATACGGCAAAATCCACCGATACTTTAGGAGTATCCATAAAAAAACCATTGGCGTAACAAGTTCAGAAAGATTGAATTTTACTCCTCCTATTATCCTCCCAAATGAAAGGGGAACGAGGGCAGTTATTAAGAACAAGCCATATTGCATAGTAAATTTCAGGCTCATAAACAGCAAAAGGAGGCAAATCAAGATTGCTGCTACATTGGAGTACAGGAACAGCAGGCCCAGTGCAATGGAGAATAGAATAGCTTTAATAAATGGGTATTCCCAAATACGCGGGGCAAGATCAGACATTGCGGCTCTACATCCTTAATTTGCTAAGGATGAGATTCGTCCTTTGGCGAATGTAGGATTTCTCATCTGGCTCAAAGAAACGAAGGATGACTAGGGTTGCGATGAATGCAAGCAGAACAGCTATGTTCCTCAGGATCAGCTCCAGAACCCACAAATCAGAACTTAGTAGTGATGCGGCCATAAAGGAAACAGCACCAGCAGCAAACAGCCTGGCAAGTCTTAACCATTCGAATTGGACTGGGAATAGCGACCTGGTAGTAAAATACCCGACGACACAAGTCGCTAAGCTTCCAGCGATAAAGGAATACCCAACTGCGATTACACCAATCTCCTGAACGAGGATTAAGCTCATTCCCAGGAATATGATCGAACCAGCTGCTCGCCTAACGGGGAACCAGTATGTCTTTCTCTTAATGAAAGCACCTATTCCAAGAAGTCCTCTCATCCAAAAAAGGGCTATGCCGAATGCTATCAATGGTACTAGACGAATAGCTTCCCAATATTCCTGTTTTGACATGGCTCTAAGCACCGGACCAGCCGACACGGAAACCGAGATCGCAAGTAATAGAAGAGCCGCAGTCAGATATGACAATAGCCTTGCATAGAATCGGGTTGCTCTTGGCTTCGAGAGAGCAGACATGACAATTGCTGGAGAAATCTGTGAAAAGGGTCTACCGATAAGGAGTTGCACAAAATTACCAATGCGGAAGGCAAGGGCGTATATTCCGACTGCAGTAGCTCCCAAGCTATGCGCAAGGATTAGTCTAATCCCTGCCTTCCTGGCTATAGCTATGGCATTTGTTGGCAAGAAGGGAGCTCCGAAAAACAGCATTCTCTTCGCTTCTTCCCAGCTGAAGCCTAGTGTAAATTCATTTCGAACAAGAAATATCATGAGAACAGTACCCAATGCCGTGCCTGAACCTATACCATAAATCACTCCGCTAATTCCATAATGCCTTATTATGAGGAAGTATATGATCGCACCTACTTGAGCCAACATGGCCAAGACGTTTACGAGTAAGTATTTTCTAGACCACTTCTTGGCGCGAATTATGGCTGCAGCTACTGTCATGATGCTATTCGCGAAGCCTATGCATAGGACTACTCTTACCTCTGACGCAAAGCCAGTAGAGCCGACCAGTAATTCTGCAAGGTGTCCGGCGAAAACAAGTCCGACAGCACCTAACGACAGGGAAAGAAAGATTGCAAGAAGCATTGCAGTGCCAAGGGCTCTTGCTCGTTCCGCGGTATTGTCATAATCGTAATATGATCGTATCAGAGCTGGGCCTATAGTAGTTCCGGACAAGGCTGCCATTGTGGTATTCAAAATCAACAAGAGATTAAGGTATCCATAATCAGCTACCGAAAGGTAATTGGTATATATCGGTAGCAAGAAATAGGAGGCGCCTTGGCGTAATATCGCACCAAGACTAAAAATCCCAGTATGCTGCACAGTCTCGATTATTTGTTTTTTCATTCTTGCCTAGAATTATAATAAGGAAAGTCCTAGAATGCTTTTAGTATGAAGAATAACTAGCTTTCGCAATATTTGTTCACCAGAAGAAAGATAAACCATGGGTATCACTCAGGAGCTTTGATGGATTTCTATTGGTATAAGCACTGGCAAAAATTACCTGTATCGCACAATGAAACCGATTTCTTGAGACAAGTAGGGAAAACTGTTGGTGGGCAACCAATATCTGCACTCCAGTTGCA
>WJIL01000100.1 GCA_014730275.1 Candidatus Lokiarchaeota archaeon
CCTTCACCTATTTTCGACCCTTCAGATTTCAATCTAGAAATGACTTCTTCATCAATAACAACCTTGCTATCAGAAGACACCTGTAAATGGAGAGTATGGCCCATCAGACTCAATTCAGGACGCTGTTCAACAATCTTGATGCCTCGTCGTGTCCACTCATCTGCGATAGGAGTTATGTCTATGACATTGATAGGATTGTCCTGAAGGTTGACAAGATTCAGATTCTCTAATCCTCTGAGATGAGAAGTATCGAAGGATTCCAGTTGATTATTTGATAGATCAATCAGACGGAGGTACTTGCATTTGTTAAGAGGGGACAGATCGATGGTTTTTAGTTGATTAGAGCTTGCATTCAATTGATGCAATGCATCTTTGTCTTGCATGTACGAAAAATCTAGGCGACTTAGTTGGTTGTGATCCACGTAGAGAGCAGAAATGTCGCAGCTCGATAGGTTGCCTAAATCGATGGATTTCAGGTTATTCCTCGAGAGATACAGACGAATCGAATGACCGAAAGGGTGAAGATTCAACTCGGAAAGGTTGTTTCCAGCGAGAGAAACAGTGCCGAGATTCATTCCCGCCAAGGGAGACAAATCAATTTCATCCAACGAGTTATCAGCAATTTCAACAATATTAAGATCCTCCAGCCCGGACAAAGGTGTCAAATCGATTGAGCGAAGATTATTTCCAGAAAGCTTTAGCATCCACAATTGCTTGCAATTAGCCAACTCTGACAAATCGACCCCTTCAAGGCCAATATCCTCAAGATTCAGAGTCCTCAATCTGGGGAGTTCTGAAATCCCTGACAGGTCAATCTGTTTATGTTCACCTGCGATACTCACAGTCTTTGCATTTTTATCAACAGCCTTGCCTCCAATGTCAATGGTATCTTCATAATGTATATCATTAGTTAGAATCCCTATGAATAACTGGGCTTCATCCGGGTTTCTGAAATACGGATAGTAGCCCGGGCTAAGCATCCAATCAGCCTGTTCCTCCATAGCCGCACGGATTGTTTCTGATTTCATAAGGTACCTATTTTTGTAAATAGACATGATGACTGTGTAGCTGTTATCAAAATCTCTAATCGCCTCGGCTATATCATCAAACCGGGATTCAAGCTCATTTTTTATGACGCTGATAGAAAACAGTGAATCCAAATGGGATATCTCAAGACATGCAATCCATGGCAGGTCCGCTTGGCTTATTTCATCAGCTATCTCTTCTACGTAGCCATCAGTGAATTCCGGGTTATCATCAAAGCTTGCATTGAAGCAAGTACTATCAAGTTGAAGAATAGCTTCTTGAATCAACGGGTCAGAACCCAGAACATCATCATGAGCGATTTTTCTCAACCATTTACGACGTTTGCCGGCACCTAGTTTATCTCTCAAAAAATACAATAATGCTAGCTTCATGTCGAAATCTGTTGTGAACTCTTGAATTCCGAGGATGATGTTGAGCGTTTGCTCAACTCCCTCATCCCAATGGAGTATTCGTCGACTGAGAAGAGGTCCACTAATGCCTCTACCACTCATTCCACAAATGTATTTTGCAACCAGAGTTGCTTCTTCTTTGAGAAAGGTGCGAATTCTTTTGTCTTTAAGAAGATATTCAATTCCCTTCATGGCTTTGATTGCATCCAAAGAAGAGAACTCTCGATGCTCAGAGGGGTTCTTGTTGCGTAAGACCTTGACGATTTCTTCTGTTCTAGACAAAATGGCTTTCTTGATACTAGGCCTGGAGACGAGCTCAGGGATGTCGCTAATGAGCCCGAGAATATGAAACAGATCAAAATACTCGATACCTGCATTTTCTACTGCAATAGTGAGCCATAAAGGAAAATCCGGATTGTTCTCTAGCTCTTTCTTTACTTCAGATGCCTCTTGAAATCTCCCGAAGAATCGTTCCATCATCCAACTGATCTCACGTTGTAGACCACCGATTTCCAACCATTCATGATTCTTCGTGACGTGGTGCAGGATTTCTCGCTCAGAAACCCCAAAGTTTTCACCTATTTCATAGAATTCCAAATACTCCATGAACTCCGCAACAGCAGGATTGTCTACAAGCTCGGGATGTTCAAGAATGGTGATGATATCTTCTTCCCAAAAAGCAGTCCAAAATTCTTCATCGTTCCAAATTTCTTGATCATCCCCTTCTATGATCTGCACAATCTCGTCAATCGTTCTGGCCATGGTATCAGCTCCCTTCACTACTATCAAAACCACAGAATAGGAGTCTGTGTGCTCCGTTCAACCGAACAAGAAATAGCATATTCATAGAACGTTGCAACCCGTATCATTCAAGTATCTGAATTTGAAAACTATCTGTGGAGCCCCAATCTAAACCTGCAGGACAATAGATTGGCTCCCCCTCACCCCATGCAATGGATATGGTTCTCTTGGAACCTGGAAAGAAGGTCTCAAGTTTCTCTACCGCTTCCTCTATTTCTTTTGGGCTTGGGAACTCAAAGTCAATTTGTTTCATGAGATGCCATTCGCCCATAGCTGCTTCGTTTAACAAATCTAACATGGTCTTTACTTCATAGCTTGTGTTCTTTACCCTGTAAAATGAAGAGCTACTGTTTGTAACAAAGCCTATTCGCATTTTCACATGAATATTCTCCAGAGATTGTCTTCTCTATTTGACATCCACCCTCGATGTCCACCTGTAGAAAGCGCCTGTCTTTCTTTCGCATAATTAGCGAAATCTAGTATATTTGCCTTTCGTCCAAAACGATGCTGCAATTGGAGACCACTAAAAGAGTGAATCTTGAATCAAGAGCTTCTAATGATACCCCTTGATGATGAAACATCCTCGTTGACCTTCATGCAAGCCATTCATACAGAAGAAAGGACCACCATCGCTATACCAAATCCGAATCTCTATGGTACCATGGGGAGGAATCGTCCTTTCTCGTTCCATCGCTTCTTGGAACTCGTCCCAGCTTGAATACTTATCCACTTGAACGCCATCAAACCCTACACGATGATTTCGTCCCAATACTCCACGATAGTACCAGTCGCCTCTAGCAGCCTCTTTCATCAAATCCAAAACGGTCTTAGTGCGATCCGAAGTATTGCGAACCATATAGAGTGTGGCGCTGCTGTTTGTGACGAACCCGGCTCGTATTTTCATGAATTCACTCCCCATCAAAAATCTTTGTTTGATATGTGCTATCCTCACTAGAGTCAGACCGCCTCTTGGACATATTGCCTAGTTCCTCCCTTTTCTTATGGGAATCCTCTTCCAGCCGTTTTGGTTCATCCGCAAATTCTACCAATGTCTTTATTGCCGCGGCCTTAATGACATCGAGCGTACCTTCTTCAATTCCTCTCTCCTTTTGTGCATCTTGAACTACCTCAACTACTGTTTCTCGAATCGCCCCTTTTCTAAGAGGATACAAAATCTGATCATCTCGAAGTCTATCTGTCCACCCTTCTACGAACCCTACAATCTCCCTAGCTGTTTCCATATAATTCCTGTGTTTGTTGAACCATGCCTTTCTTGTGCCTTTCGTATCGTTGAACACATCTATTGATTGAGTGAGTTTTAGCCAGTCTTCAATGTTGTAGGTATTCAATTCTGATTCAACTTTAACTCGGATATACTCCTTTTCCCAATTCTTTACATTGTCCCTCCTTGTTGCTTGCTTCTGATTTCCGTGAGATTGAGTATCATGCTTGCTCATTACTTCTTTCGGGGCATCATTATCCGACCCTATACGAATCGGGTCATTCAAATTAATCCCTGTTTCATCAAAAACAGCTTGGATTTGCTTGATCTCCTCGAGTGTAGCTCGATAGGAAATGTCGAGAGAGGAAAGAACTTCACGCCCATAGTACGTGTTCCTAAGTTCTTCGAGATTCACTTTGTCATTCCCACTGGAAAATTCCAGCTGGATCGATTCTACTTCTCGTTTGCGTAATTCGATAAGAGCGGGTATCAGTACCGCAGCACCTGTATTTTTCATGCAATCGATTTCAAAATTCAGGGTAGAACCATTGTTTTCAATCTGCTTTTCAAGAAGCTCGATAGCATTGTCATAAGCTATTGCCTGACCTTCCTCGAAATTCACCGAGGGAGGTATGCCTTCAAGAAGTGAAACTGAATCAGCTTGGAGTCCCGAAAACTCGGGCATCCCAAGCGTGCTAACAGCAATAGGAATGGAAAGACCGTCAAATCTCTCTCTTAGTTTCTTCCATCCCGACTTCTGCACTATTATTCGAGAGATTTCAGCTCCTGGAACTGCTTCAAGCCTAGCTTCATCAAATCCCTCCTCATTGTAATAACGCCTTGGCTCAAGATTATCCAATATTCTTGAATCAATAATTGCGCGGGTAGTAGGCGATAACTGAAGCAGGACAGGCGGTCCATAATCAGATTGCCGCTTTTGGGGGTTAAACTCTTGACTTACTACAAGACCGCGGGGGTACCAAGCCTCTGTTACAGGAGTGACATCAACAAAAGGTATTGGATTATCCGTGAGATTAATCCAAGCAATACATCTAAATTTCGCCATATGGCCTAATTCAAATGATTCAATCTGGTTTCCTGATAGGTCCAACTCCTGAAGTTCTTCCTGATTCTCCAGGTGGCTCCAATTAATCGATGTGAGGTTGTTTGATCCCAAATACAGCTGCTCAAGTTCATGCCTTTGTAGAACGGACAAGTCGATTGATTTCAGTATATTGTGATTCAGATCGAGAATAGTAATGGGGCACTTGCTTAGCGAACTCAAATCGATTGAGTTCAGGTTGTTCCTTGACAATATGAGATGTTTTACGGGGGTCTCACTCAGTGGGCTCAAGTCAATTTCAGAAAGGGAATTTCCAGACAAAACTAGGGTCCTGATATTTGTTCCAGAGAGAGGTGACAAGTCAATATCTGTTAGATCGTTGTCTGCAAATTCGAGAACACTTAGATTCGATAAACTAGACAGCGGCTCTAAATCTACGGATGTTAGCTTGTTCCCGGATAGCTTTAACCATTCAAGCTTCTCACATTCTTCAAAGTAGCTCAGGTCAATGGATGTAAGTCCAACATCTTCCATTTGAACACGTTCTAGTTCATTCAATTCTTCGACTTTTGATAAATTTCCCCCAGAAAGCTGTTTCACGCGTAATGTTCTCGTATCTTTCCGCAGGATTTGACCCTGTATGCTAATTAGGTCATCAAAATCTAGCTCGTTCTTTATCACAGAGCGAAAGAGGCTTTCAGATTCAATACTGTCCCACAACACAAAACCAAGAATGTCCTTCTGTCGGTCTTCAAGGGCAGCACGAACAGATTCTGATTTCATAAGAAGAGGGTTCCTGTAAATATCTAGAGCAATGTTTAGCGCGTAGCGTGTTTCACGAATCACTTCAGCTATGTCGTTGTACCTTGCTTTGAGTTCATTCACGACAGATTCGTCCGACATAATATCATCTATATCGAAGACCTCAGTAGCTGCAATCCAAGGAATTCTGCTCTTTCTTATTCCCCGTTTAAGCTGCTTCATGTGCGTTTCAATGTATTCCGGTTCGGGCACGGAGTATTCTTCGTCAATCTGAGAGAACCCTATTTGGATAAGGAAGCTATTCATCATACGGTTGTTTTCAAGCGTTTTTTCCCCGAAATTGAATTGCAGTCTATTCCACGTCCAAATCTTCATGAGATGCAAAACAGCCAGTTGGACATCAAAATGGGTTATCACAGAAGGAATATCCCAAATGATTTCCAATGCTTCTCCAATGTAGTGTCTGCCCATACTGCCATGTAAGCCAATCAAATGCTCTGCTACTGTCGGTGCAAATGAATAGAGAATATTTTGAATCGTATCATATTCCATCAATTGATCCAGATTCTTAATCTCAGCGAGGAGATCCCAAAACGTTAGCCCAGTTCCATCGAGCTTTTCACATATATTCCAGAAATCATTGAGGGTATCATACAATCTGTCAGAAATAGCTAAAAATGCGTCAGTGATTTTTTCTGAGTTTCTAAGTGGCTCATGGAGGTTTATCATGTGCATTTCTTCATAGACACACTCTTCGTTTTCAACAATTGACTTGGCAATAGCATCTATTACGATTTCAGAATCCACTATTTCTGAATAGTTTTCAGCTTCATATAGAAACCAAATCCCAATTTCATCAATGATAGATGCGACCAAATTCAATAATGATTCATTTTCTCGCCATTCTTGATGATATAGAAGTGTTAGAATGTCCCAATTCTCATATTCAGGAACAAATTTCCAGAACTTGATAATCTCATGCACAACTCGTTCATTAGCTCTCAAAGCAGGGTCTTCATTCAAAGGTTCAAGCCAAGTATACTCAGTTACGCCAATCAAATCAAAAATTGGAATTTTCGGGTGCTTGTTCTTAGCTAGAATCTCACGGACCTTTTTGAGAAAAGCATCAGCTTCTGGTTTCGTTGTCCAGTAAGGCAAATTGGTCAATGCTGATTCTAGGTGCTCAAGAACATCAATATCATCTAATGACGCGGAATCTTTCTTGTCAATTTCATTAAGAAATCTTTTCACATGGTTGACAGGTTCAGAGGGAAAAGGCAGATCATCAAGTTTGTAAAAGAGAAGATTCCCTTCCGAAAAAACCAAGAATTCAGTACCATCATTCCACCAAAGTGCTTTCCTTCCGCCCTTTTTCCTCTGTAGTTCCCTATCCATTCTCTTTCGAAGCGTGAAATCGGGATTTGCAACTTGATGCTGCAAACCAGTCGCGAGATCCCATAACAATGGCAAAGAGTATCTTCCTTTGGCTGCCGAACTACTAGCCAGCAGGTATCTACCATTAGGAGACCAAGAGATATGCAACCTTTTGCTATCTCCACGATAGCTTTTCATGAGGGGTTGACCATCTTCGGTAGACCATACCCCGATGGTACCCTGCGTGTGAACCATTGCGACAAGGGTTCCTTGCGGATTCCATCTGACATTCTCAATTTCCCAGTCTTCCATTCCAAATTCAGTCTTGATATCGCCGGATTCAATATCGATTAGGGCAGTATCGCCATTCTCATGGAGAACGAGGGCTTCTTTGCGGCATGGAGAGAACCTCAGAGAAGACATGTTTTCAATATCCATTTTCTCCTTCTCGATTTCTTTGTCGAAAATATCGTGGACATTGATTATGCCGGATCTATTCGAGAAGCGTATATCTTTGCCATCGTCCGACCAGAGGAGATCAACACGCCCAGAAACCTCATCTTCTGAAAGAGTGAGAGTTCTAATTGGTTGGCACCCATCTAAATCCCATACGATTAATTCGCCTTTTGAGTAAATACTAGCTACTTTGTTTCCATCTGGATGAACTGCGATTTCACGTATGGACCGCCAGCCGGAATAATCGGCTTGTTTGTGAGCGTCTAATGCGCGAAGCTTTCTTTTGTTGCGATACCATACGAAAACCTGATCCTTTGTGCCTACGAAGAGAATATCCTGAGTGGGATGAACTACAACAGAGGTCACATAGTCTATCCAGTCACACGCTATCCTCTCACTGGGCTCCACACTCATACCAAGAACACTACTCCGTCCTTGATCGATTATGTGAAAAACCGTAGCTGTAATCGGGAGTAATTCCCACTAAACCCATGCCCATCATTGTTCCTTCTGAATTATGATAGTGAGTTCTTCCTATTATTCTTCTCGGTGGGAATCTGTTGCTTATTGAGTTCCTTTATGTAGTCTCACTAGGTTTTGCCACAATTGGACCTCTCCTCACCTTTGGACCGTAGAGAGTCTTCCGGAGGTGGTTGCCAGTATAGGAAGATGCCACTTCACAGACATCTTCTGGAGTCCCTTCAGCGACGAGCCTTCCACCCTCTTCTCCCCCCTCCGGGCCCAGATCAATAATCCAGTCGGCTGTTTTCACAACTTCCTGATTGTGTTCAATCATGATGATGGTATTGCCTGCATCAACCAGTCGGTTCAGAACCTTCAGCAATACATGAACATCAGAAGCGGAAAGACCTGTTGTCGGCTCATCCAAGATATAGAGCGTATGACCTCGGCTTCGTCGAGACAATTCTTTTGAAAGCTTGACCCGCTGTGCTTCTCCCCCGCTGAGTGTTGTGGATGGTTGCCCCAGCTCAAGGTAGCCCAAGCCCACATCAGCAAGTGTTTGCAGCCGATCTTTGATTTTCGGTAGGTCTAAGAAGAACTCGAGGGCCTCTTCGATGGTCATAGAAAGTACGTCGTTGATGTTCTTGTCGCGATAGGTGACCTCTAAAGTTTCCCTGTCGTAGCGCTGGCCATTACAGACATCACAGGTCACATAGACATCGCTCATAAAATGCATCTCTACTTTCAGCATACCACTGCCCTTGCATTTTTCACATCTACCGGCTCGTGTATTGAAACTGAATCGCGTTTTTCCATATCCTCGGGTTTTCGATTCAGGCATACGAGCGAAGAGCTTCCTGATATATCTGAATACCTTCGTGTATGTTGCAGGGTTTGATCGAGGAGTCCTACCGATAGGCGATTGATCAACCAGTACTACCCGGTCTATGTGCTCCAAGCCTTCAATCGAATCATGTTCCCCCGGTTTCGCAGATGCATCATTCATCTCACGGGCCAAAGCACGGTACAATGTTTGATTCAGTAGAGTGCTCTTTCCACTTCCTGAAACTCCAGTAACACAAGCAAACACACCCAAGGGAAACTCCACATCTATGTCTTTCAAATTGTGCTCTTTGCATCCATGAATGACAATGGACTTACCGTTGCCGTTCCTACGCTTTTCAGGAACAGGGATTTGCTTTTGACCGGCCAGATACTGCGCGGTTACGGACTTGGGATCTTGAAGAACCTCAGCTGGTGGGCCCTCTGCGACGACCTCACCACCGTGGATGCCAGCACGAGGACCAAGATCAATGATGTGGTCCGCAGCCTGAATGGTATCCTTGTCATGTTCAATAACCACTACTGTATTTCCAAGGCTTCTCAATTCCGTTAACGTCTTGAGCAGTCTAGAGATGTCACGGGGATGTAACCCAATTGAAGGTTCATCAAGGCAATACAAAACACCAGTTAGAGCTGAGCCAATTTGCGTCGCAAGCCGTATACGTTGTGCTTCACCACCTGAAAGGGTAGCAGAAGAACGGTCCAAGGTTAGATACTCGACTCCAACTGATGTGATGAATTCGAGCCTCGAGACGATTTCTTTCAGAATCAGCTTTGCGATTTTTTCACCGCGCTCAGAAAGCTCCAGATTATCGAAGAATTCCAGTGCGTCAGTAATTGTCATCGAGGTAATTTCGTCAATCGATTTTTCGCCAACTGTTACAGCCAAGCTCTCAGCTTTGAGCTTCTTACCTCCACAGTTCGGACATACAGTTTGTCGAGCATAAGTATTCATGATTTTCTTCTTGTAACCTTCGCGATAGTCACTATTGAGGTGTCTATCAAGACGGTTCACCATGCCCTCCCAAGTCCTCGTAACGGTCGTTGTTTTTTTCCTACCCTTGCTTCTGCGGCGAGTATAACTGAACTTCACTCTCAGAGAGGGGCGTCCCCACAACAGTATATCCTTCGCCTTCGCAGAAAGCTCATTCCATGGTGTGTCTAATGAGAAACCACCTTTCTCTGCGAGAGCTTTTAGAAATTGCATAGGCCAAGGCCGACTCGTATTCTTCCATGGTTTGAAAGCGCCTTCTCTGAGATTCAGTGACTTGTTTGGAACAACAAGATCTGGGTCGATTTCGATAGTTCTTCCTAGGCCGTTACATGTCGGGCAGGCTCCTTCCGGGGTGTTGTAGGAAAAGGACTTCGGACCTAGTTTTTCATATTGCACACCGCATTTTGGGCATACGAGGTGTTCTGCGAATACAAGGTCATCTTGGTCTTTCCGCGATACGATTGCCTTGCCATCACCGAATTCAATAGCGGTCTCAAGAGAGCTTACAAGTCGTTCGCGATTGGATTTGCTCAGTTCTATTCGATCGACAACAACTTCGATGTCATGGCTTCTTCGACCATCGAGCTCGATTTTCTCTATTCTCTTGAATTCGCCGTTGACTCTAGCTCTAACAAACCCATCTCGAACCAGGTCCCTCAACACATCTTCTTGAGTGCCACGTTCACCCTCCACAGCAGGCGCTAAGATGTAGATTCTCTCCCCACCGTTTTCATCTAGTAAGAGCCTAGCTGCGGATTGGGCGGTAAGCTGTTCCATCGGGTCACCGCATTCTGTACAATGAGGAATTCCCACATTGGCGTAGAGCAACCGGAGATAATCATGAATTTCAGTGCTTGTCGAAACTGTACTTCGGGGATTTTTGCTAACACCCTTCTGTTCAATCGAAATAGCAGGCGGAAGACCTGTAATCTTCTCAACCTTGGGTTTATCGAGTCGACCTAGAAAACGGCGCGCATAGGAAGATAGTGATTCAACGTACCTCCTCTGGCCTTCAGAGAATACAGTATCAAAGACCAAGCTTGATTTACCGGACCCGGAAGGTCCTGTAACAACGACCAGCCTATCACGCGGTATGTCTACGTCAATCTTCTTCAGATTGTGCTCTTCCGCTTTTCTGACTTTTATGTGGCCAGTCATGATTCATCCTTCCCATCTGATTCAGTATCAAGAAGCTCTCGCAGGTAGATTCCAGTATATGATTCATCATTGCTGGCTACCTGTTCAGGGGTTCCCTCAGCGACAATGTATCCACCGTCATCGCCTCCTTCAGGACCCAGATCGATTATCCAGTCAGCAGTCTTGACCACGTCAAGCTGGTGCTCGATGACAACAACGGTGTTTCCCATGTCAACAAGTCGGTGAAGCACATTCAGGAGTTTCTTGATATCATCAAAATGCAAGCCTGTGGTTGGCTCATCAAGCATAATCAGTGTCTGCCCCGTCGCAGGTCGGGAAAGATATTTGCTGAGCTTAATTCGCTGAGCTTCACCTCCGGACAGAGTTGTGGATGGTTGTCCGATTTTCACATACCCCAGTCCGACATCCTTCAATGTCTTGAGCTTCTTGCGAATCTTTGGCAAATCCTCAAAGAATTCGTATGCTTGGTCGATTCGCATATCCAAAACATCTGCAATGTTTTTACCTTTGTAACGTATTTGCAGAGTATCTCGGTCATATCGCCGTCCATTGCATTCACTGCATTTGACTTCTACTTCAGGCAGGAACTGCATCTCGACAACATCTACTCCGCGGCCCTTGCATTTTTCACAGCGGCCGGGTTTCACGTTGAAGCTAAATCTACTCTTGGTGTAGCCGCGTATCTTGGATTCCGGAAGGCTTGCGAAGAGCTTCCGAATCGGAGTGAAAAGGCCAGTATACGTTCCAGGATTGGATCTTGGTGTTCGACCAATGGGACTTTGATCAATTACTACAACTTTGTCCAGCTGATCTGCCCCCACGATTTCATCATGTTCTCCAGGAACAGCAGTAGAATTGTGGAAGCGACGACCAAGCTCTCTCTGCAAGGTTTCCGTGATAAGACTCGATTTGCCGGAACCTGAAACACCAGTCACAGAGACAAAAACGCCAAGCGGTATTCTAACATCTATTGATTTCAGATTGTGATGTCGAGCACCTTTGATTTCAATGAACTTCCCGTTGGAACTCCTGCGCTCTTCAGGAACCGCGATTTCCATATCACCTCGAAGGTAAGAACTGGTGATTGATTCGTCACATGAGAGAAGATCATCCATCGTGCCTGACACGACAACTTCGCCGCCTTCATCACCTGCCCCTGGACCTAAATCCACGATATGATCAGCAGCTCTGATGGTAGATTCGTCGTGCTCAACAACAACGATTGTGTTGCCCTGATCCCTAAGGCGAGTCAAGGAATTCAGAAGTCGCAGATTATCCCGTTGATGAAGGCCAATTGAAGGTTCATCACACACATAGGTGACACCAACTAGATTCGAACCTATTTGACTGGCTAGCCGAATCCGCTGTGATTCTCCTCCCGCAAGAGTTGGAGCTCGACGGTCAAGTGTTAGGTAGTCAAGACCCACTTCGGAGAGAAATCGAATCCTGCTGGCAATCTCCTTGAAGATGGGGTATGCAATGGGTCTCTCTCGCTTGCCAAGCTCGATGCTATCAAAGAAACTACGGAGGTCACGAATCGACATCTGATTCAAATCGGTTATGCTCTTGCCCCTGAATCTTACAGCCTGTGATACTGGACGGATTCGATTGCCATCACACTCAGGACATGGTCTCTCTACCATGAAACGTTCAAGCTTTCTTCGGATTCGAGAACTCTTCGTCTTGTTGTAGTTTCGCCACATGTAAGGTATCATTCCTTCGTAGGGAGAAACTGAGGTACCTTCCCACTGCGTCTTGTTTGGGTCATCACCGTGCTTCCACTTCACAACTACTTCTTCATCACCAGTGCCCCACAAGACCTTCGATTTCTGGCTCTCCGTGAGGTCCATCCACGAGGTGTCCATCGAAAAGCCATATTTCTGGGCCACTGCTTTCAAACTGCTCGATTTCCTTGCCCAGCCGTAAGGTTTGATTGCACCCCCCGAAATGGAAAGTGACTTGTCAGGAATAACTAGGTCAACGTCAATCTCGCGTACAGTACCCAGTCCAGTACAGTTTTCACAAGCACCATGGGGCGTATTCCATGAGAAAAGACGAGGTTCCATTTCTGGCAAGCTGATACCACAATCAACACAAGCGAATCTCTCTGAGAGAGTTATCGTATCGTCATTCACCAGTACACTGACAGTACCATCAGCCATATCCAAAGCGGTCTCAACAGCTTCAGAAATCCTACTACGGTTAGAATGCGTCACCCGTACTCTGTCAAGTATCACTTCAATAGTATGCTCGAAATACCGGTCGAGAGAGATTCCCTGTTCGAGTGTTCGCAATTCGCCGTCTACCCGAGCACGAACAAACCCCTTTTGGATGAGTTCTTCGAATTCCTTCCGATATTCGCCTTTTCTGCCCCGTACGATAGGAGCCATGATTAGAATCCGAAGTCCTTCTTCCAAATCCATAATTTGGTTTACAATTTGCTGGGCGGTCTGTGGCTTGATTTCCGTTCCGCATTCAGGGCAATGTGGTGTTCCAACTCGGGCAAAGAGCAAGCGCAAGAAATCGAACACTTCAGTTACTGTTCCTACGGTACTTCGTGGGTTGCTACCCGCACTTTTCTGATCGATTGATATGGAAGGTGATAGGCCGGACATATAATCGACCTGCGGCTTCTCCAACATACCCAGAAACTGTCTGGCATAGGAAGAAAGAGATTCTACAAAACGTCGCTGCCCTTCTGCAAATAGTGTATCAAAGACAAGGCTTGACTTGCCAGATCCGGAGATTCCAGTAACCACCGTGAAGCTGTTTCTGGGTATCTCTACATCGATGTGCTTTAGATTATGTTCAGCAGCCCCATGTATCACTATTGACTGGGGACCATCAAATTCGGCTTCGCCTTGCCGTTCGTCTTGTTCGGTGAGTATCTTCATCTATTGGGTGTCCTCGATTCTTGCTTTCAGTTCTCTAATGTGATCTCTAATCTGTGCCGCACGTTCAAACTCAAGCTTCTGTGCTGCATCCTTCATCTCTTCTTCAAGCTTTACAATCCGGTCATTCATGATTTCCAAGTCAACCAGGTCAAAGTCCTCAAGCTTGAGCTGTTCTTTCTTCTGCTGTGATGGCATGCCCTGTGCTATGTCCTTAACCGACTTCTTTATCGACTGCGGTGTGATATTGTGCTCCTGGTTGTATTTGAGCTGATATTTGCGACGGCGGTTGGTTTCGTCAATGGCTGCGCGCATAGCGTCGGAAATATGATCACCATACAGAATCACGCGAGCATTAACGTTTCTTGCTGCACGACCCATGGTTTGAATCAGTGACCATTCACTCCGAA
The DNA here is from genome assembly GCA_014730275.1 of Candidatus Lokiarchaeota archaeon. Classification (NCBI taxonomy): domain Archaea; kingdom Promethearchaeati; phylum Promethearchaeota; species Promethearchaeota archaeon. The sequence goes on from WJIL01000100.1 coordinate 13,873, forward strand.
GGAAACCCGCCTTGTCGGCATCTAGTATAGCAACAAGTGACACTTCTGGAAGGTCAAGCCCTTCTCTGAGGAGGTTGATGCCAACAAGTACATCGAACTTGCCCAGCCGCAGATCGCGGATGATTTCAATCCGTTCGACCGTTCCGATATCTGAGTGGAGATATCGTGCCTTGACACCGTTCTCGATGAGGTATTCCGACAGCATCTCAGCGGTTTTCTTGGTGAGGGTGGTCGCTAAGACCCTATCCCCAAGCTCCACTGTTTTGTGGATAGCATCAAGGAGGTCATCGACCTGATTCTTCACTGGGCGTACTTCGACTTCTGGGTCTACGAGACCAGTTGGTCGAATGAGCTGCTCAACAATCTGTGCACTTCGTTTAGTCTCATATGGACCAGGCGTAGCAGTCGTGTAGATGACGTGATTCATGAATTCTTGAAACTCTTCGAATTTCAGGGGGCGATTATCTAGTGCTGATGGGAGTCTGAAACCATAATCCACTAAGTTTTGCTTTCGCGATCTGTCCCCGTTGTACATTCCCCTGACCTGCGGTATGGTCATATGGCTCTCATCAATGATCATCAGAAACTCATCGGGGAAGTAGTCAAGAAGAGTGTACGGGCGCTGACCTTTTGCTCGACCGTCTATGTATCGCGAATAATTCTCTATACCGCTGCACCAGCCAGTCTCCCGCAGCATTTCTAGATCGTAACGCGTGCGTCGTTTGATTCGCTGGGCTTCCACGAGTTTGCCTTGCTGCTTGAACCACTCAACCTGGTCTTCCATGTCCGCTTCTATCTCGTCAAGACACTCCAGGATCCGCTCATGACGAGCAACATGATGTCGTGCTGGGTGAATAACAGTCCAGGTCTGGTCGTGTAACCGTCGAGATGTCAATCCTTGTAGGTGAGATATCCGAGATACTTCATCGCCATCAAGTTCGATTCTGACCGCATCCTTTGAATATCCAGGATAGACGTCAATCACGTCACCCCGTACCCTGAACACGCCAGGTTCAATCTCCATATCGTTTCGGTTGTATTGCATTGCAACAAGCTGTTCCAGTAGCTCCCGTCGCTCTACCTCATCCCCCACCTCCACCATCATCGAGAGCTTCTCGTACTCCTCCGGGTTGCCGAGGCCGTAGATGCACGATACCGACGCGATAACGATAACATCTTCGCGGGTTCGCAGCGAGCGCGTCGTGGAGTTGCGCAGCCGCTCAATCTCCCGGTTGATATCCGCTTCCTTCTCGATGTACATATCTTTTGATGGCACGTATGCTTCTGGCTGGTAGTAGTCGTAGTAAGAAACGAAATACTCCACGGCATTGTTAGGGAAGAACTCCCGATACTCCGAAGCGAGTTGCGCCGCGAGCGTCTTGTTGTGGGAGAGCACCAGGGTTGGCCGGCCGTACTCCTCAATCACGTTCGCCATTGTGAAGGTCTTGCCGCTCCCCGTGACTCCGAGGAGTGTTTGATGGTCAAGCCCGCTTTCAAGCCCCTCCATCAAACGGTCGATGGCCTGCGGTTGATCGCCAGTCGGTTCGAACGGTGCTTGTAGCTTGAAGTCTGCCATCTGCTCCAACCTCGGTAGACCCGGCACGCACCCAAACGCTAGTAATATTTGTGGTGTGTGTAACCCAAACAACGCACGAAATCAGAGATGAGGATTTCTAGTGACTTCCGCAATCTATGAGTTCGATGACATGAACAAGTTACAAGTAGAGAGGTCGGCGAAACTAACAACTCCGTCATCCTTAGGCGATGATATTGCCCTATTTTGGAAATATTAAAGAGTTTCAGCAACACCCGTGGATCCGTCGTTGTGTTAGTCACCATCAACTCCGCAAGTTGTCTAGCTTCCAACACGGGTATGCTCATGCGGAAAGTGATTTTGCTTCAGTTTTGTTGTAGTAGTAGTTTGCTCCCCAAATCCCTAGAAGGCCCAGAAGGCCAAATACAATGACAACTGTAATCGCTATGTGCAAAAATGCATTCTGCCCGTTTGGATACCAGTCAATGCTTGATGCGTTTCCACCAATCAAATACGGTCCCCAGCCCCCATAGTTGCTCCAGTAGTTACCACCAGCTGTAGTGTTATACCATATGTTTCCTCTCCCGTAGTCTTCTGCGAAAGGAGCGCTTTCGGCAGCAAAGCTATTCCCATAGATGACATTGTCTGTACAAGATCGTAAGAGGGTAACACATGAATGAACAATTTTCTGGAACTGGTTTTGAACTATGACACATGAACTGCAGCCGGCCATATGGACGCCATAGGAGAATCCGGTTATGTTGTTATCTTGAATGAAGACCTGATCCATACTATGGATGGCTACACCGGACATATAGTGGGGTACGGGCGTAAGTTCCGGAATGAATGTATCAATTGGATTGCTGGTTCCTCCAGCTATGTTCGGATTTATTTCAATTTCGTGTGGGTTTACTTGGTTGTTCGTGCGATTCATATCCAAATGCATTGAGTTGTTGAGAATAGATAGCCTAGGAGAGTAATATGCCCAGATACCACTTGCGCGGAAATAGCCTTTCACCAAATCGATTTCGTTTGTAGAAATGATACAATCGGATGCGTTGAAAAAAGAGCAACCTTGATTGCAGAATGAGAATTGGTTCTTACTGGCTGTGAAATATCCAGATGCAGTCACCTTAACAGCAACATTACAAAACATTGTCGAAGTGTTCTTGATGCTGCAATTATCTGATTCGTGGATCCAAATCCCGCAATCTGAGAACGAAAACACGCTATCCATAACTCTGCATCTAGGTGAAAACGCTAGCAGAACGGCGTTTGATACATTTTTGAAATCTCCATCTGTCAGGGTAATGCCTTCTGAATCAACTATGATTACTTGAGAGTAGTCGCGACAATTCAACATTGAACTATGATTCTGACGAAGATAGAGAATCGGGTGGCCCCCAAGCTGATTCATCCGGATTTCATGCTCAAAATACAGTTGAGGTTGGTCATCAGATCTGGCAAATTCTATTCCCCCACTTGCAATTGTGTTTTTAATAATGCAACAGGTAGTTGTCTGAGAGAGATAAATGGCGGACTTGGTACAATTCGATAGTGTGTTTTCCATTATTTGAGATGAAGACGATTCTCGCAGACCGATTCCGTAGAACGAATCGCTAACTGCGCAGTTGCGAACAACACAGGAGGTAGAATTCTCAAGAAGGATTCCACATCCTGAAAGGGCGACCGAGCTGTTGATGACTCTGCAATCGTCAGAATTTTGTATAAAAATACCAGCAGAATCATTACTCGTGGAGCAGTTCACTATTCTCCCATTGCTAATATTGTTTAGAATAACTATCGCAGATTGAGGATATATAAAAAAATGGTAATCCAACAAAAGATTATCGTTGAACCCATCTCCAGTGAAGCTAGAGTTTCTGAGAATGAAATGGTAGCTAGTATTCTCAAATACCAATGCGGGGCTAACGCCGCTTATGTACATCCCTTCAATCAGATACGGATCCTCTTCGGTCCCATTTCCGCTTGATGACCATGTTTCAAAGTCAGACTTTGAAGAGATGACTATTGTATCCTCTGATGATACCCTGGGCTGAGAGAATTCAACAAAATGAGAATCACCTTCTAACGAAGATGGTATCCTCATCGGAACCTGCAAAACTGGGACTGGCACCAATAGCAGTACAACGAAAAATAACCCCCGCTTCACCATCTTCAACACTAGAGATTATTATTGATTCTATTCTGATTTAGTTTTCGGGGCAGTTCCCTGGGGACTTAACCACTCAGTTGACGTTTATAGTCGAAAGCTCCCCATTGAGAACACACCTAATTTTGTCACGCCTGATTCCTTCTGTTGTCATTCCTTTCCAAGCAGCGGCCAAATACGCAGTGGAATCACCGGCTGTCACCTTCAGAGCAGGAGAATATACGAGCAATTCCTCCAAGAAACGTGCAATATGCTCGAAATCAAATCGATTCTCATCAATATCATTCAGAGCCTGAGGTTCAACCGGCTGCTCAATGATGATGCTCTCCATTCCTTCGTTCAGAGCTGTAACATGCTGGTGTTTGTCAGCAGTGAGAAACAGAACCCTGCTATCGGTGTTCTTTTCTAAGAATTGAGTTTCGTACCGAATCAAACTATCAAAGACTGCATCCACCAGCTTGCCCTCTGACTGAATACGTTCTGAGTAGTAAAGGTGAGAAGGCATACTCTTGATAGTGGGATATTCTTCTTGCAGACGCCTTTCCTCACGTATTCCCTTCATGCCCACTCTTCCATAATCAGAAGGAAGGCCAAACAAATCAATCGAATCATCGTCTCCTTTCGAACCCGTTGAAGACCCAAAGAGAAGAGTGTATAGATTATTATCAGATTTTATTTCGTCTTCCATTTTCTCGATGAAGGCGATTTCATCACTGATACTGTGATTCAACATGTAGTGCAGCTCATGATCCACAGCCCCAGGAACAACCAAGATTGGAGTCACATGGCCAAGAAGCTCGTGACCATTATTCCGAACATAATTCGGATAAAACCGGGCAATGACTAAATTCGTATCCAAAGTAAGTATGATTGAACGTTTCCCAGAATTCTGAAAGTTGTTCTCTATTCTCTTGGTCAGCTTCCCCTCACTAGCAGAAGCGAGCATTCCAGCGGACCACGCCATTTGAACGATTTCTTTATCATCTATTTCCTCGACGGTTCTGATTCTCTTACCCCCGATATCTACGGAGATAGCTACGCTTTGTCCATTCCTTTCACTCCAGCCTTGAATGGTCAGCGTTTCGTCTTTCTCAATCAGGACATCCAGCAACTCCGGAATTGTAGTGGACTTCATCATATCACAGCATAGCCCGTCATTCTAATGGACCACAGGAAATTCTCCCTAACAGAAGATAGTCAGAACCCCACTGGATGAGAGGGAAGAGAATCAGAGGTCATCCCAGACTTTACCAATTCGCTTTCCGGTCTCTTCGAGAACTGCAGCCATTTCGTCCTCTGGAGCCAAACCCAGCTCAACAGCTGCTTTCATGATTGAGGCATGACCAACGAAAATCTTCCCGTCTTCTTCATAAACCACAAAACTACAGGGATAC